>JARRLJ010000075.1:0-7121 GCA_037387025.1 Gemmatimonadales bacterium | reverse complement strand
GGGGCAGAATGGCAGGCCTGGGACGACTGAGCTGCCGCATTGGGGACAACATGACCCACCGGCTGCAGGCTGGCGGCCTACGGGTGCAGGGTTCGGAGGCTTTGCCACCGGTACACCACTTGGGGGTGGGGCGTCAACCGGCTTGCCACAGTCCTCGCAGAACCGGGATCTATCGTCGTTTTCACGGCCACAGTGAGCGCAGACGCGCACGCGACTTATCGCTCCTGTCGAGGTTGGATTGAAAGGTGTGGCAATCTACTGCTCGCAAAAATTAGAATCAACCATAGTAAATTGGCGTAGTGCATTGAGTTTGTGTAGGTTCCGCGACCATGTCGCGTCCGTTCACAATGGCCGTGGGGTTGTGTTGGCTTCTTCTCGCAGCGTGCTCGTCGCTGCCGTCCCCGTATGAGCCAGCACCCACGGCACCTCTGGAACCTCCTCCGCCACCGCCCGTGGACTCAGGACCCAGACTTTGCCATTCAGAGTCGTGACTCACATTCATATTCGGAAGCGCCGGGCGTGGCGATGCCCACCTGACGGTGAACGGCGGTCCGGTACCCGTGTACCCCAATGGTGGCTGGATCGCGTGGGTTCCACTCCCGGACGACACACTCGCCCGATTCGAGATCGTGGCGAGTGCAGGCAGCCAATCTGCCACCCTGGTGTTTCTTGCTCCCATTGCGCGCCGATACCAGCCGCCAGACAGCGCCGTTTGGATCGACACGACCTCTTTCTTGCCGTCTGGCGACCGGTGGCTCAGGCCCGGAGAGGGCGTCACCCTCGCAGTCAGAGCTGCACGGGGGGCCGAGGTCCAGGGGATCTTGGGTGACGGTACAAGGATTCATTTCCACCCCGCCTCGGTTGCCGAGCACCTGATGCGGGGCGAGCGAGCCCCGGGGACCGATTCCACGCCCGGCGAAGGCCGCCCGCGGCGTGGCAGCCGGTATGTAAGGTGGTGGTCGGGAAGAGTTGGGCCTGATCCGGACCTGGTGCTGGCTCCCAATTTCCCGGCGTTGCCGGATGATTCGGCGTGGATGTGGGTGGAGGCGGTGATACGCACAGACACGGCACGAGCCCGGTGGCCCTTGCGGCTGGGCTTGGTGGATACCGAGGTACCGACTGTTGTGATGCTGAGCGATGACCCGAGCAATTCGGGTGATACCGATGGAATCGTAGTTGGTCGCCCGTCGCCACTCGGGACTTACAACTGGTTCTTCCCAAACGGGACGCTGGCTGTGGTGACGGGGCGATGGGGTAACCAGGTGCGGTTGCAGCTGTCGAACTCTTCCGCATGCTGGGTCAGTCGCGCCGATATCAGCCCTCTCCCACCGGGCGCACCTCCTCCGGGGGGGACTGCCAATTCGCTGCGTCTGACCCCGCAGGATGAATCGGTTGTTCTCAGAGTGCCGCTGCAGTCTCGCATCCCGTTCCGGATCGACGAATCAGGATCTGATCTGCACCTGACCCTCTACGGTGTGGCCGCAAACATGGACTGGATCTATTACGGCGAGACCGATTCCATGGCCAGGTTGGTTTCCTACAGGCAGGCAGCGGAGGACGAAGTCGTCGTAACGGTTTCGTTGGACGCTGCCGTGTGGGGGTACCGTTCTCGTTGGGACGGGACCGATCTGCTGTTGGAGATCCGCCGCGCGCCAGACATCGATCCGGCCCAGCCGCTGGCGGGTCGCCTGATCGCCTTGGACGCGGGCCACCCGCCGTTGGGAGCGAGGGGGCCAACAGGAGTATGGGAGCCGGATGTAGTACTAGAGATCGCTCGAAAGGCGGCGCAATTGCTGGAGCGATACGGTGCGAGCGTCGTGATGACGAGGGAGACCGAAGGGTCGGTTGGGCTAATGGAGCGTCCTGCGCGTGCGGAGGCTAGCGGGGCCGAGTTGCTGGTGTCAATTCATGCCAACGCGCTGCCAGACGGAGTGAACCCGTTCGCGAACAATGGAACCAGCGTCTACTACTTCCGACCGCGAAGCGCACCGCTTGCCCGGGAGGTAAATCGCGCCTTGGTTCGGCAGTTCGGCTTTCGCGATCTCGGTTTCGGGCGGGGCAACCTAGCACTCGTTCGACCCACGTGGATGCCCGCCGTACTTACCGAAGGCCTCTTTATGATGCTCCCCGAGCAGGAGGCCATCTTGGTGAGTGAGGAGGGACAATGGCGCTACGCCCGCGGGATTGTCGAGGGGATAGCGGCATATCTGAGAGGGAGAGCGGTGGGCAGCTACTGACGTGCGAACACGGGCATCACTAACGGTCGCTGCTCTGCTCGGAGCCACGGTCCTTACCACGAAGGCAACACTGGCGCAGATCGATCCAAGCGGTGATTGGCGGACGTGGCAATCGGAGCACTTCAGAATTCATGCCCCTCGAGGCTATGACGGCCTCGTCATGGCGGCGGCGCGGGAGGCCGAGCGATCGTATAGGCTCTTATCCACAGAGCTGCGGCCACCCCGGGGGACCATTGACCTCGTAGTAGCTGACAACGTTGACTTCTCCAACGCATTCGCGTCCGTGCTTCCATCGAATCGCATGGCTGTTTACGTGACGCCCCCGTCGTCATCCATCTCCACGGGCAACTATGACGACTGGTTGCGGTTGGTTTTGACGCACGAGTTGACCCACATCTTTCACCTCGATCGCGCTGATGGAGTGTGGGGCGTGCTCCAGACGGCGTTCGGACGTGCACCGGGTCTGTTTCCCAATACGTATCAGCCTCAATGGGTGATCGAGGGCCTCGCCACGTACTACGAATCGCGGTTCACGTCCGCGGGTCGTGTGAAGGGGGCCTTCCACAGCCAACTACTGGCTGGCGCATCCCGCGACGGTGCCTGGCCTGCTCCAGGCGAGGCGACTTACGCAAACTCGGTTTGGCCGTCCGGAACCCGTTCCTACGCTTGGGGCTCGCGGTTCCTCGAGGCCCAGCGGGCCGCGTTTGGTGATTCTATCATCCCTCGATTCGTCAACAACACATCGCGGCAGCTGATTGTGTTCAACGTATCCGATCCAATGAAGTCCGCAGGTACAGATGGGGTGGATCCCGGCTGGGAGCGTCTGAAAGCGAGCTCCAGCACGGTTGGTAGGACAGGCGAGATCGTCGTACGCGGATTGTGGAGCGAGCCACGGCCCCGGCTGTCGAGCGACGGGACCCTGCTGGCGTACAGACACTACGACGGGAGGAGCGTCGAGCGCATAATCGTGTTCGACATGCGCAAAGGGGCTCGGATAACAGACCGCACTGCGAACGCCGTTGAGGGTATGGCGTGGGTCGATGGTTCGCTCTACGTGACCCAAATGGAGTTTGACTCAAGGGTTCAAATCCGGAGTGACCTCTATCGGTTTGAGCCGGGGACGGGCTGGGCGCGTCTGACGAGGGGCTCCAGGAACACAGACGTCTTCCGACTGCCAGGTGAGCGTATCGGGGTGATAGCTTTGGACTCAGGCCGGCGTCACGTCAAGGAGATGGATCTCCGGGCCACTGAGACGACCGCCTTGGGAGTACCGGAAGCTGACGATTGGGGCCGGCTTGTAGTTTCACCAGACGGCGCTCGGATTGCAGCAGTACGTCATCTCGACGGTCATTGGGACGTGGTGATCTGGCCCTCGGGCAGACCGGGCGAGGCGCAACTCATAACGAACGACCATGCGCTCGATGCAGATCCGGTGTGGGCGGCGGACGGCAGGTCGCTGCTTTTTTCCTCTGAACGTCAGGGATTACCCCAGATATACCAGTACGACACTGAGACGGGATTCACTTGGCGGCTGACCGAGGAACCGACCGGTGCCCGCGAGCCAGCGGTGGCGCCCGATGGTAAGCTGTTCTACTCAACGATACTGGGTGACGGCTTTGCCCTGATGGTGCAGCGTGACCACGGGCGGTTCGAAGACGCGGACTCGTTTGATGCACGGCCGGATTTTGCCGACGCCGACTCGGTGACACTCGATGAATCGGGCTATCGGCCGTGGCCGGCGTTACGACCGTACTTCTGGATTCCGTTCTTCCATGAAGAGGGCTCTGCGGGAACGTTCTTGGGTGCCCTGACGGGGGGAGCTGACCCAATCGGACGGACCGGATATACATCCTTGCTAACGGTTGCACCAGCCACCGATCGCGCGGAGGCGCTCCTGTCTCTGGTTCATTCGAGATGGCGTGCGTGGAGCGTCGATTTAACTGTCGCTCAAACGTGGGATCGCGGCGGATCGTTACCGGCGATTGATGGAAGCAGCGCGCCTATTTCTTTCCGCGAGCGCTCAGCTGAGGCAGGTCTGAGGTATGGTTGGCGGCGCTGGCGGGCGGGTATCAGCGGGCGTCTGGGCGGGTTCGTAGAGAGGGACGAACTGATAAACGATGGGTCCGCACCTCTCACCTTCGTCCATCCGAATCCGACGTTTGCCGGGATGGTGATGTCGGCAAACGTCGGTCGCGGGGAATGGCCGGCACTCGCCATATCGAGGGAGAACGGCGGCTCGCTCACGGCGCTGTATTCGAAGCGGTGGGAGTTAGGCGGGGGTAACTGGTCCTACGAATTCCGAGGTGGAGTCAATGGCTATCTGGCCTTTCCACTGCCAGGCTTCGCGCACTGGGTGCTTGCGGGACGCGTGAGCGGCGGAATCTCAGGTGGCACAGCGCCTAACTTGTTCTCAGTTGGGGGCGAATCCGGGGATCCGGTCCAGTTGGTTCCGGGCTCCACTATAGGCAGCGGCCGGCGCAAGTTCCCCATGCGGGGGTATAGCCAAGTCGGGTTGTTCACACGAGTCTTCGTGGCTGTGAGCGAACTGCGCATACCGCTGCTCGTGGCGGGTCAGGCTGTGGGCAAGCTCCCGATCTTGATCGACAAGGTGTCTGCAAACGTGTTTTGGGAGGTGGGGGGTGGCTGGACCTCCGATGAGGACCCCGACCCCGCAGGCATGATGGACGTTGGTGCTGAGCTCGTGAGCGATCTCGGTGTCGGTGCCGGAGTCCTGCGTATCCGGCTAGGGTGGGCCATTCCACTGAGACACTGGCTCGGTACGCAAAGCGGCGATTCCCGGGTCTATCTGACGTTCGGTCCCTCCTTCTGATGTCAATTTGCAGCGTTGTGTGGTGGCTGGTGCGCCCCGCCACATTGTGCATCGAAGTTGTGGGTCCATAATAGCTTGACACTGTTCGCCGTGATTTCCTAAGTTGCGGCTTCCAGGGGAGAACCCGGATGTTTTGCTCTCGGTGCGGTACTGAAGTCCAAGATACAGCGAAGTTCTGTCCCTCTTGTGGACTAGACCTTGCCGCCACCACTCCGCTCGCGGCCATTCGAGATCCGGCGGATGACACTGAAGTGAGTGTTGTCAAGAACGCTCTCAAGGAAGAGTATGAGATTGTTCAGGAGCTGGGTCGCGGGGGAATGGCAATTGTCTACAAAGCGAGAGAGAAACAGCTGGAGCGCGATGTGGCCATCAAAGTTCTCCCGTTCTCCCTTGCTTTCGATGCGGAGTTTGTAGAACGGTTTCAGCGAGAAGCTCGGACATCCGCGAAGCTTGAGCACCCCAACATCATACCCATTTACCGAGTAGGCAGATCAGGGCGCGTCATTTACTTCGTAATGAAGTTTCTACGAGGCGAATCGCTGTCTGAGCGGCTGGAAAAGCACGGATCGGTTCCGCCGGCAGATATTCGTCGGATTCTGAGCCAGACAGGACAGGCACTTGGCTATGCACATCGCAATGGCATCGTGCACCGTGACATCAAGCCGGACAATATCATGTTCGACGAGTCCGGGCACGCCATACTGACGGATTTTGGCATTGCCAAAGCGGCTACCGGTACGCGTCTGACAGGTACCGGGATGTCCATTGGCACACCGCACTACATGAGCCCGGAACAGGCCAGGGCTCAGCCACTGGACGGACGCAGCGACATATACTCGCTGGGGGTGGTCGCGTATCTGGCACTGGTCGGCGAAGTGCCGTTTGACGGCGAGGACTCGTTCGCGATCGGTTATAAGCACATAATGGAAGATCTTCCGGTGCCGCCTCTCAGGAGTGGTGAGGCAAGGGCGCTCTTTGAGGTCATCAAGCGCATGATGGCGAAGTCGCCGGACGAGCGTTTCCAGAACGCCGATGAGTTGGTTGCGGCACTGGAAGGGACCGGCGTCGGTGTTCGCGGATTCACGGCGGCACCCGCTCCGCCCGTGACCGTGGCCCCGTCGAGGCCACCTCGTGTGCCGGGAACGGTCGCCTCGCCCCGCACTCCCACGACTCCGATTCCGGGAGCAGCGAGGTCAAGTATCGTCAGGGGACCGAGACAGCGGGTAAAGAAGAAGAGGTCAGGGGTTCTCGTCGGTATGCTGATGTTGCTGATACTGGGTGGGGGTGGAGCGGGTGGGTATTGGTACTTCTTTCTCGATGCGCAATGGCCCTTGCCGTTCATGACCGGGCGGGCATCGATCGACTCGACGAGCGGCCTTGGTGATTCGCCAATCGTCGCCGCGGGGGACAGCGCAAGTGCGTCCGAGGACACGAGCGTGGCTGAGGACTCGACGGTCGCACCTCCGGAGCCCTCTGCTGAACCATTGCCAAACACTGGGACGTTGGTTCTGAAAGGGCTGCCGCGAGGTGCCCAGGTTCAGATAGACGGCTCCCCCGTCGAGAGCGACTCGTTGGAGCTGGAGCCCCGCACGTACAAGATCGAAGTCGAGCGTACCGGATACGAAAAGTACGAGGCCAGTACCGCTGTTGGCCGGGGTCAGACTGTGGTGTTGCCGATTGAGATGCAGCGAGTTGCGGAGCCTCCCCCGACACCGCCTGTGACTCAACCACCTGCGCAGACGAATCCAACGGTGGATATCTGTGCGCAGGATCCACCGACGAGTATCGAGTACTTCAGCAGCACGAGATGCTTCGATACACCGCCTCGTGAGTTACGGGCCCCGGTTGTGACTGCACCTCAGGGTTTTCAAGGGACCCTCGAACCGGTACAGGTGTTGGTCAAGGTGTCGGTCAATGGCAACGCCATGCTCGTATTGCCCGGCGGTCGGCGGCAGACGGCCGCTCCCGAACTTCAGATTGCCGCCAGGCACTTTGCCAAGGATAGCCTGCAGTACCAGCCGGCGCGAAAAGGCGGACAGCCCATTGAAGCATGG
>JARRLJ010000074.1:0-11948 GCA_037387025.1 Gemmatimonadales bacterium | reverse complement strand
CTGGCCACGAGGGAGTGGGCCAACTCGTGCGCCAATAGTGAGGCGAAGAAGAGGAAGGCCGCGAGCGTGCCCATGGCGAAGTAGACCTCGGCCGGCTGGCCAGGAACCTGAGAAGGAAATACGCCCGCCGAGAACGACCACAGAATCAAAAAGAAGATAATGAACCAGGAGAAGTCGATCCGGATCTCAAAGCCGAAGATGGAGCCCAACCTGAAGTCACCCATGGAACGCCTCCTTAGGTGTGGCTTCACTGAGTGTAGGCGGCAGCCGTCCGGCAAACGAGAGCGAGCGGTTAGACTCCTCGGTTGCACGCGCCGGCGCCGGAACGAACGAGCAGGCCTTAGGCACTTAGAAGCAGAGAGGTGACTTCATCGGCGTTCACCGCCACTGGTTCTGGGAGGTGAAGATGAACTATGGACGGGAACCGCTGGTTGGGCTTCGCATCGGTTTTGTAGGAAAGGGCGGTTCGGGCAAGAGCACCGCACTGGTCCTCATTGCCGAAGCGCTACGACGCCGCAAGCACGAGGTCTGTGTGCTCGACGCGGATTCGACCAACGTCGGCGTACACCGTGCTCTTGGACTCGCGACGGCCCCCCGCCCGCTGCTCGACTACTTTGGCGGTATGGTCTTCAGCGGTGGTCTGGTGACGTGCCCCGTCGACGATCCCACGCCTCTGGCCGGTGCCAATCTGGACCTGGCGAGGCTGACGCCGGATTACTGCCAGCGCACCAATGAAGGGATCCACGTCCTCTCGGCAGGTAAGCTCTCGGATATGGGTCCCGGAGCCGGCTGTGACGGCCCGATCTCGAAGATCACCCGAGATGTCCGCTTTCATATCGGCGAAGAGACGCCCGTCACGCTGATCGATTTCAAGGCTGGTTTCGAGGACTCCGCCCGCGGGGCCGTCAACTCCGTTGATTGGATTCTCGTAGTCGTAGACCCCTCCAATGCAGCCATCAGGCTCGCGTTCGACATGAAGCGGATCGTCGAATTGACGCGGGCTGGGGTCCCGCCGGCTACCGATCATCTCGACTCGCCGAATCTGGTGTCACTGGCTCGCCGACTCTATCGCCAGGCACGGATCAGTGATGTCTTCGTCGTTCTCAACAGAGTGCGCGATGATGAGATAGAGGCTTATCTAGTTGACCGGCTTTCGGAAGGCGGAATCGAACCGATCGGAGCCATTCCGGAAGATCCAGCTCTCACGACCGCGTGGCTCAAGGGGGATTCTCTCGCGGACTATAGGCATGAAGTCGGTGACGAGATCGTTTTGGCCATGGAAGACCTCGCCTGGGAGCCGCTGGCCGTCTACTAGCCGGGCAATGGGCGAGCGCGAACTCGGTCGGTTACTACTTTGGAGGAGACTGTGTTCTCGGCGACACTGAGAGCGATAGGCCACGTTGAGAACGAATTCGACGACGCGGTTCCAGCCGGCCGACCAGCGAGGCGTGTTCGCCCTGCGAAGTCCACGGCGACCCAACCCAATAGGCTTGACGGAGGTGGAGCTCTTGGCCGTAGACGAGCACAAGTTGAGAGTGCGAGGGCTGGACGCCTTGAACCGGACTCCTGTGCTCGACATCAAGCCCGCCTGAGAACCGGGTGCCTGAAATGAGCGAGGAATCGTCACGAACCGAGGCCGGGAGCCGAGATGGACCGGCGCTGACGTTCGGGCCGGTTCCTTCGCGTCGACTCGGGAGCAGTCTCGGGATCAACAATATCCCGCCGAAGCGGTGCTCCTATTCGTGTGCGTACTGCCAGGTAGGGCGCACGCCAAACACCGAGATGGAGCCGACAGCCTTCTACTCACCCTTCGCGATCCTCGACGCGGTGGCGCAGCATCTGGAAAGTGCCCGGGCCGCCGGCCAGCAGGTGGACTATCTGACGTTCGTACCTGACGGCGAGCCGACTTTGGACGCGCAACTGGGCGAGTCCATCGCCGTGCTGAAGCCGTTAGGCATCCCGGTGGCCGTCATTTCCAACGGTTCACTCTGCTGGAACGATGACGTACGTCATGCGCTCAACCAAGCTGACTGGGTATCGGTGAAGGTGGATGCCGTCACGCAGCTGATCTGGCGCCGCCTCAATCGTCCGCATGAAGAGCTTCGGCTGCAGACGGTCCTGGATGGAATCAGACGTTTCGCTGGGCAATTCGGCGGCGAGCTCGCGACAGAGACGATGCTGGTCGGTGGCGTGAACGACGGAGCGAAGGCTGTTGAAGACGTTGCCGACTATCTGGTCGGACTCGAGCCGGCCGTAGCCTTCTTGGCTGTTCCCACGAGGCCCCCGGCCGAAGAGTGGGTACTGCCGGCGAGCGAGAAGGCGATTAATCGCGCTTTTCAGATTCTGGCGCAGCGCCTCGACAGCGTCGAATACCTGATCGGCTATGAAGGGGACCAGTTCGCCTCCACCGGGGACCCGGAGCGAGACCTGCTGGCCATTACTTCGGTGCACCCCATCCGCGAGGACGCGCTCGCTCACTTCCTCGAGAGGGCCAACGTCGGTTGGGATCTTGTTCAGCGGCTGACGGCGGCGGGCGAACTAAAGCCCGTCGACTTCGCTGGGAAGCGATTCTACGTGAGACGGCTCAGCATGTCCTGACTCATCCGCTCACGCTCTGTTAGGCTCGTCAAGGGGATCAATTGGGTGGGATGACGTTCCTCGCCAAGTGAGCGACGGAGGATAGCAATGCTAGATAAGGTCCTGTATGCGGTAGACTTTGGGGAGTTTCAACCGCTGGCCCTGCCATGCTTGGCCAGATTGAAGGAGGCTGGCTGCCACGAACTGGTGCTGGCGCATGTCATCAGCGAGAAGCGCTCTTTGGGTGAGCTTCCGGACCTCCTAAGAGATGACGTCGCGAGGTATCTGCGAGAATCTGTCGAGCAGAGAATGCACCAGTGGGCGGACCGGTGTAGGGACGAAGGCCTGATCGTTCAGCAGCTTGTGGCAACAGCAAATATGCCCTGGATCGAACTCTGCGATATTGCGAGCCGCGAGGAGGCGTCGCTGATCGTCTTGGGACCGACCGCCAGACGAGATCCAGGACCCACGAGCTACTTCGTGATGCACGCTGCTGCAACCAAGTTGTTGATTCTCAAGGTGACGGATCCGCCGGCGAACGAGGTATATGGGCACGATTGCCGCAACCTCTTCGCTCGCGTGTTGCTCCCAACGGACTGGTCCGAATGTGCTTTGCGCGCTGAACAGCTGGTCATTGAGTTCAAGAGCGCCGGCACCAAAGAGGTGATTCTCGCACACGCCATGGATGTCGGATTATCTGCCGACCGCCGCGAGGCCTATAGGGCACACGTTGGGAGACGATTGGCCCACTCCCGTCGGCTGCTCGAAGACGCGGGACTTGAAGTACGCAGCCTTCTGCTCGACGGCGAGCCGACTACTGCGATTCTGGATGCAGCCGATCGCGAGAATGCTTCCCTCATCGTTATGGGATCAACAGGGAAGAGCGTGACCGAGGAACAACGATTGGGGAGCCTTAGCGAGCGAGTTGCCCTGACTAGTGTCAGATCGGTGCTACTGGTTCACTAGGACCACTGCAGCCTTAGCGTGGCGCGCTGCCAGCATTTCCCGAATCCATTGCCAACCGCCGGCCGCTGAGTTCCTGCCATGCACGCAAGCCAGGTTCGGCCGAGAGCCACATCAACAGCGTAAGAATGATCGCTGACGCGAGACACCACGCACATGTGGCTCCGATGACGAATGGCTCCAGAAATGTGAGGTAGATCGAGAACAAGGTGCCAGCGGACGTGATCCATAGAAGGAGGAGCTTGGCCAGGTTCGCGACTCTTCCTCTGGTGTTCCGCGCTACGCCCCAGACCGTCAAGATTGCGACATAGCCGATCAGACCCAGCACGCCCACCGGAAGCACGCCAAACAATGTCGCATACGCACTCTGCTGTACGGCGTTACAATCTCCAACGGGACCGCACACCGCCCTGGCGCCACTGACTTCGACATAGCTCAGATAGCTGGCGACCACAAAACCAAGTACGCATAGAATTGGGATACCGACGCTTGGCAATCGGCTCAAGCGATCTCGGCGTACCCCGCTCCAAACGACGATTACGCTGCCTATCATTGCCACCAGAACAGCCATGGAGAAACCGTTGCCCAGCGGGTCCCGGCCGAACCGTTGAGCTAGCGTGGAACCCTTGAGCTCGATGGTTTCAAGTCGCGATGGCGAGGCGTCGTCGCGGCCCTCGAGCGCCTCGCTGACGTGAGCGACCGCATCAGCCTCCAGGTCCATTCCTTGGGGGGGAGGCAGTTCCGTGATTGCCGCCGCATCCGGTAGTCCTTCGTGCCTGCTGGCCGCTGCGGAGTCTTCAGCGATTGGCGGTTCGGCTCGCGGCTGTCGTCGGCCTGCTTCCGATGAGGTCGTCGTCGGAGAATCAGCTTCTCGACGCTCGACTACTGCGGGTCCTGCATCTGACAGCTCGTTCTGCTCTGGCTCGTCGTCAGCCCCAGCCCCTGATACGGCTACCCGTTGCTCCTCGGCTGCGACGCCTTCCTCGGCCGCTCGATCTTGCGGCCTGTCACCGAGAGCAAGGGCTCCGGTCTCACGCTCCGCGACCGCAACTAGCTCCTGCAGACCGTCTATCATCGGCCACGGCTCGCCACCGCCATCGAGCCCTCGTTGAACGAGCAAAGGAAGTCGCGATGGAATCTCATCGGAACCCACAAGCACGCTATCGCCAATGACAAGCTGCGGGACGCCTTCGCGGTCCGCCGGGAGCTGGTACTTGCGGATCGATTCTCGATAGAGGCCCTGGCCCGCCGACCATGATGCATCGATGAGGAGCATCTCGAGCTTGCCGTTGCTGACGAAGTGAACAACCGGCTCCCCTCGATCTTGGCTTGACATCGACCATACTCTGGGCGGTCCGCCGAACACGTCGAAGAGGGCGGGAAGGGCTTCGGTGATCACCTTCTCGCAGTGCGGACAGGTGGGAGAGTAAAAGAGGACTGCCCGAACCGCGGGCTCCTGAGCTTGTGCTAGCTGATCCGGACACGCCAGGAAAGGCGTGCTGGCAACAAGCAGAGCGAATAGCGCAGAGATCCGTATCCGGTACATGGATTCCGCTAAGCCGGTCCGCCTGGCCCTCTCTTCATCCGTCTACCCAGCCAACATGCTCGGTGTTCGTAAGGCTCGCTGTCCGGAGATGCTTGAGTCACGCGTCGGGAATCGCTTGCGGCGTCGGGAACAGAAGAAGCCCGACTCGGCACAAAAGATGTGGGAATGGGAACGGGCGTCTGTCGTGGCCAAGGCGAAGCTGAGGAGAGAGTCGCTGCTGCCTCTGTTCCCACTCCGCTCCGCCGCCGCGCCAGGCTGGCGACTGCACCTGAGCGTCCGCTTCCAGGAGATCGCTAGGGGTAACGATGGACAGACGCCGAGCAGGCTTCAACACAAAGTCAGTCCACGCAGGATGCCGGCCCGATGCCCTGTATGGAGCGGTATCGGTGCCCATCTACCAGTCCTCCACATTTGCTTTCGAGAGCGTCGAGCAAGGTGCGGCTCGCTTTCGCGGAGAGGAGAGCGGGTTCATCTACACACGGATGGGCAATCCCACCGTAGCGGCGCTCGAAGAGGCGGTGGCCTCGATGGAGGGCGGTCGCGCAGGTCTGGCCACTAGCTCGGGCATGGCGGCCATCTCCACGGTCTTGTTCACCTACCTGGAGGCTGGTGCCCATCTGATTGGCACGGACTCCGTTTACGGTCCTTCGCGCGTACTTGTCGATAGGTACTTTCGGAAGTTCGACGTTCAGTCGGACTTCGTGGACACCACAGACCTCGACAACATCCGCGCCGCGCTCCGTCCAGAGACATCGATGCTGTACATCGAGACGCCCGAGAACCCGACCATTCGAATCACAGACATCGAAGGCTGCGCCGAGATCGCCCGACGTCACGGGCTTCTGCTCGTGGTAGACAACACGTTCGCCACGCCGGTGCTTCAGCGACCTCTCGAGCATGGTGCCGATATCGTCGTACACAGCATGACCAAGTTCTTGAACGGACATGCCGATGTCGTAGCAGGGATCATCGTGACGTCGACGGAGGGGCAGGAAAGTACCCTTCGGGAAGTGCTCAACCATCACGGCGGGTGCATCGATCCGCACCAGGCCTGGCTCGTCCATCGTGGGCTGAAGACCTTGGGCTTGCGGATCCAGCAGGCACAGAGCAGTGCGGCGGCGATCTCGGCGATGCTCCATGAGCACCCCACCGTGGAGTGGGTCAGATATCCGGGAGCCCCCGATCACCCTCAGCGTGAGCTGGTCGCCAGACAGATGGATGGCCCCGGGGCGCTGCTCTGCTTCGGGGTCCACGGCGGGCTCGAGGCCGGTCGGCAGCTCATGGAGCAGGTAAAGATCCCAACCCTGGCGGTGTCCCTCGGGGGAGTCGAAACCTTGATCGAGCATCCGGCCTCCATGACCCATGCCGGCCTTTCGGGTGAAGCGCGACGCCAGGCCGGGATCACGGACAACCTGATCCGGCTCTCGGTCGGCTGCGAGGATGCCGAGGACCTGCTCGGCGACCTACAGGAAGCCCTCAACGCTCTGTCAACGCGGGAAGCCGCTGCTGCCGGGGTGGATCGGGTCTGAAGATTCGGGTGGTTCCCTCCTGATCCCTCAGTCGCCTCCGCGCGGTTCGGCCCTCAGACGTCCGCCCCGAACCGTGGCTCCGACCACGATTCCTGCCGTCACCAGCACCAAGTTCTTGATGATGTATTGTCCCTCCATTGTTGGAGAATGCGGGAACGCCCGGAAGGTTTCCGATGGGAACATCACTAGAGGCGTTACCGTCCCGATCATTTGGAGGAACAGCAGGAACAACGTGGCGCGAAGGAACTTTCCCGTGAGCAGTCCGATACCGATCGCCGTTTCCCAGGCGGCCAGAACGGGGAGCGCGAGGCTAGAGTCCACGAGCCCGAAGCTCAGTCTTTCGATGGTGCGCGTCGCGAGATCGGCCGCCGGGCTCCAGCCCGGTACGAACTTGATGACCCCGAACCAAAGGAAGACCACACCGAGGGCGACACGAGTCAGTGTCACGCCATGCCGCGCCATCCAGCCGGTGATCCGCGCGTCAAGAGCGTCGAACCGTTTGGGAAGCCGAGACAGGTTCATGCTGCGTATGTGACTACTCGCGGCCATGCTTGTTCAGCCACAGGGCGTGATGGTCGGAGCCCTCACGAAGGAGTCTGGCTCCGCAACGCGGACAACGGTCTTCCTGGCACGGGCGTCTAGCCTGATGCCGCTTCCTGTACTCACATTTTGGACACACACAGTGTCCCCTCGGGCCGAGACCGTGGTGGCCATGCGCGGATTCATGCTTGGTCCCCACGTATGTAGGGGAACCTGCCCTTCCTGCAACGTCCTCGCGAAACAGTGACACGACCGTGAGACGTACCGACGCCCGGGCACCGTCTGTGGAAGCGGTGATCGTTGTCGCGCCTGTCGAGATTCCCCGTACGGTGGCGCAGTCCGGACCGCAGGCTTCGACTCCGGCAACAGCGGGACGCGATGATGTGAAGCTGAAGGCGGGGAAACGGCGCTGCCTCCCTTTCCAGGCGGTTGCCCACACGTACGCTTCGGATTCCTTTTCGAGTCGTCGGGTGAGAATGACCTGAGACGGTCCCACGACCGACAGGTAGGCTTTAAGGGGGGAGCGAGGCTTTGCGTACGGGTGCCTTGTTCGCCTCCTGCGGAGCAGTCCGGACGGACCTCGGTGTTGGCTCGACGAGTTTCGTGGGCCGGTCCGTCCATCTACAGGAGCCTTATTTAGCTTGTTGGTCCGCAACATCGGAATTCCTCCCACGCAAGGGCGGAATTGGCAACTTCCAGCAGGTCGTCCTCGGAGAAAAGGCCAAAGTGGACAGCGATGTTGGCCTCGTCGAGGATGACCACGTCGTACCTACCGCCAAGCAGGATTTCTCGAACCTGTTTGAGCCCCTCCCTCGCCGCGGCCACGTCTTCGGGTTCGGGGGCGTCGTGAATGAAGCAGCGTCGGCCGACGCTGCGGACTGTGATCCGGTCCTCGAGCCGCGATAAGGCTGCCAGTTCCGAGTATTCCGTGCCTTTGACAAACTGGGCGATGAAGACTCGGAAACCCGCGCCGGCGGCGCGAAGCGCCAATCCGAGGGCAGCCGTTGTCTCACCTGAACGTAGCCCTTGATGTTGGATCCTCCTTTGTCTCCGTTCATGTGTACATCGTGGTTGCTTCACCAGGCCAGGATTGCCCGCTCACGGCCAGTGTGGTGATAGCAAGGACTCAACGTGCAGGATCCAAATCGGAGGCCAGATGGTCTAGGTCCGGGCATCGGCTGCTGGCCGCCGGCGGCAGGATGTTGCCTAGCCCGGCGGCGCGAAGCCCGCAGGCAGGCGACTACGTGTCTCAGCGCGGACGGACCTTCTACTTGCGGTGCTTTTCGATCCTGCGCATGAGGCCCATAAGGAACGCCGGACAGAGGGGCAGCAGTACCAGCAACACAAAGAGAAAGCCAACTCTCATCACAAGCTCACCCATGTTTAGAAGCCGCACGCGTGCCTGTCGTGCCTCGCACGAGATCCTTATCACCGCTGGATTCCAACTTCACCACCTCGAGCTCATCGTGAGTACCCGGAAGGGCGCCACAGGCGGCGCTGTCCGGGTCGATAGAGTTCTCCTCGTCCTCCGAAGAAGCCCTCCACCGGGCGCTCCGGCGCGCTCGCAGTAGAGCGTCTATATCATCGAACCACAGCTCCGCCATGCCATCGAAGGCGCCAGCAGGCGTGAGCCGATCGTCTTGGACCGAAACGCTCTGCACGAGCTTCCGCACCCCTGGGATGCGCGCCCCCACCGGCCCATGGACGTTCTGCCAGTATTCCGAGAACTCTTCCACGCTGAGGTCCGGACGCCTACGGGAGCAGTACACAAGCTTGATCATCTCACCTCGCCAGCACCTGCCGCCGGTCCGTGCTAGTGCTCGTCATCGGACGTCACATCGGAGAGAACCAGCCATCCGGCCGTGTTGTTCCTGAACCCGAGAGCCGCTCCCTGTGAACCTCAATGACTTGCCGAGAGCCAACAACGAGGTTTCGGGCTACCGAGAGGAAGCGGAGGAGGTGTTGGGGAGATTTCAGAACATTCCCGGAATGCCTCGCCCGCTCCGAGGGACACTTGACAGCAAAACAGGACTTATACATACTGGTTGGTATAATGCGCACGACCACCATACCTGCCCACCTGCGCGAAGATGCGCAAGCCACACGCGAGGCGTTACTTGAGGCCGCTTTTGACGAGATGTACCTGAACGGTTTCCGGGCGGCCCGATTGGATGCGATCCTGAAGGCGACCGGCGTGACGAAGGGGGCTCTCTACTACCATTTCGGGAGCAAACAGGGTCTCGGTTATGCGGTGGTCGAGGAACGGGTCAAGCCACTCGTTAGGGAGCGCTACGTAGACACCTTCAGGAGCGTCAGCGATCCGATCGAGGGGCTAAAGAGGATGGGCCTCCGCATGCAGCAGGAGTTGGAAAAGGCAGGGGTCCTGCTCCTGGGCTGCCCCGTGAATAACCTGGTCACCGAGATGTCAGGAGTTGATGAGGGCTTTCGCTACCGGTTGGAGGAGATTCTGGACGAGTGGAAAGACACGATCTCTGAGGGCCTCCGCCGCGGACAACTCCATGGTCTCGTGCGCTCGGATATCGACGCAGCAGCCGTAGCGACGTTCTATGTAGCCAGTTACCAGGGCGCCTGCGGATTCGCCAAGAATGCCCACGACATTGCGCCGTTCGTGGCCTGCCGGAAGGGACTGGACGATCACCTCGAGTCCCTGCGGCCAAGCCACTCGACGAAGGACACTCCCCAGCACTGAACAGGTTGATGGTCGCAAAGTTGGCTGACAGCGTGAGCATAGTTATACCAACCGGTACGTATCATCCCACACGAAAGGAGAGTCACCATGTCGGTCCAAACGAACAAATCCATTCTTCGCGCTGGAGCGGCGTCCTTCAACGATCAGGAGGACAGGTCAAGATGGTTCGGGATTCATGATCCGTCGGTCGTCGCGAACGGGCTCGGGCCAGAACCTCTTGATTTAGAGGGTCTAAAGCATTTTTACGGCGGCCTTTGGAGCGCGTTTCCCGATCTTCACATCACGGTCGAGGACATGGTGGGGGAGGGCGACAAGGTCTCGTGGAGACTACTCGTCAACGGGACACATGAGGCGGAGTTCAGAGGAGTGCCCCCGACTGGCAGGCAGGTGACGTTCGGCGCTCAGTACATCTTTCGTTTCCGAGACGGAAAGATCGTGGAACGCTGGACGAACTTTGACCGACTGGGAGTAATGGTTCAACTCGGTGCCGTACCGGCTCCGGTTTGACTCGTCGCCATCGCGCATGACCGCCAAGCGGCCCGGCGGACGGTAACCCAGCTACAGGA
The DNA here is from genome assembly GCA_037387025.1 of Gemmatimonadales bacterium. Lineage (GTDB taxonomy): Bacteria > Gemmatimonadota > Gemmatimonadetes > Gemmatimonadales > GWC2-71-9. Next base: position 1,517 of record JARRLJ010000074.1, on the reverse strand, counting down.
GGTTCGTGATGAACGTAGAACGCGACTCGCAGGCGCTCCGGATCGTGCTCACCGTCGTGGGTCTTATCTTCATCTTCGGGATCTGGCTGCTCATGCGCGTTTGGCCATCGGGTTGGCAGTGGCAGCCGAGTCAGCCCGAGTACGAACAGATGATCATGGGCGTGTACGCTACTTTGGGCGTGTTCCTTTTGCTGGCCGCGCGCGAACCGCCGAGGCACCGGAGCCTGATTCTGTTCGCGGCCTGGTCCAGCATCGTGCACGCCGGAATCATGGGACTGCAGGCCATCCGGGATGTTGCGGAGCGAGGACATCTGATTGGTGACGTGCCAGCCCTGGCCATCGTCGGGATTCTTCTGCTTATTCTGGCGCTCAAGTCTGCGGAATCACCTGCCCGACTTGGCGACATGGGGTAGGCGTTCAGGCGTTCAGGTAGGAGCTGGTACCGAATGACGATCCGAATCGTGCGCCTGGGCACGGCCAGGTCCAGCGAGGAGGGGCTGCGCATCGGCACCGTGAGGCGTCCGCCGCGCGGTGTTCCGAAGACCGAGTACGCGTCCCGAGACTATTACGACGTCTGGCTCCCCAACCTGGCACCGAGCCCGGAGCTGATGAAGTTGGGAAAGGCCGTGGAGAGCGACGAGGACTGGCGCGTCTTCGCGAAGAAGTATCGAGGCGAGTTGAGCTCACCCGAGAAAGCGCGCGTCCTCGATCTTCTGGCGGGTCTGTCACACGGCGCCAACTTCTCGGTGGGCTGCTACTGCGAGATCGAATCTCGATGTCACCGATCTCTGCTTCGAGAACTGCTGTCTGAGCGGGGCGCGGATATCGAATGAGACTTCACCCTGGTCGGTTCTGCCTGACAGCGGAGACGGGTGGTGGTAGGTGGGGGGAACCGTAGGCCATACGCCGTATGGGCCTTATCCTTTCGGAATCCGGCTTGTGCGGTCCCGCCTGGAAGCCACAGCGGAGGCGTCGGCAGCAAGGCCGCACGAGCCCGGCTTCCTCCAACCCTTCCCCCCCAAGCCCTGTCTTACGGCTGCTCCTCGATCCAAAGCTCCTCGGCGAGGGCGAGCGCGTTCCAGGACACAGTGGAACGGAGGCCGCGTATGCGGCGGTGCGCCACGAAAGGGGCGCCCCGCGGGAAGAAGAACGTGACGGGCATGTCGCGCATCAGGATCGCGTTTAGCCTGCGATAAACGGAGTCCCGTGCCTGTGGCTCGGGCGTGGTCTCGAGCGACTGGAGCAGTCGGATCAACGCTGGATTGTGATATCCGAACGGGGACGGATCGAAGTAATCCCCGAGGAGCGAGGGCGGATTGTTCTCGAACCAGTAGATGGCGGCCTCGAAGTCTCCTTCCCTGAATGAGTCCATCCAGAGTGCGTATTCGAGGGCGCGAACCTCGACGGCCACCCCGACCTCTTGCAGCTGCTGCTGGACGAGAAGCCCCTGATCGACGCCCCGGATCCACGCGTCGTTCGATACTGTCAGCGTGAACTCCAGCTTCCGACCGTCTCGC
>JARRLJ010000073.1:0-6679 GCA_037387025.1 Gemmatimonadales bacterium | reverse complement strand
CACCTTGTACCGGTGAACGTCCTCCCGCCGGCTGGCATGATGAATCGGACTCAGCATATTGAACAGTTCGACAGCCTTGTCTCCGTCTCCCAGCATTGCGAACGCCACCACCGACCAGATCGCCGCATGAGTGTATTGCCCACCGTTCTCCCTTATACCCGGTACGTATCCGCTTATGTATCCGGGATCCAAAGCCGTCCGGCCAAACGGCGGGGAAAACAGTAGCAACAGCCGGTCATCGCGACGGAGAAGGAGTCGCTCAACCGATTCCATAGCTTGGCGGGCCCGCTCCCGATCGCCCGCGCCCGAGATGATTGCCCACGACTGGGCTATGGAATCAATCTGACATTCTTCGTTGGTAGATGATCCCAGCGGTGTCCCGTCGTCAAAGAAGGCACGCCGATACCACTCTCCGTCCCAAGCCTCCCTTTCAATCGCTGCTCCGATGGCATCAGCTGCCTTGCACCATCGTGATGCCCGGGCTTCATCCCCGCGACTCTCGGCAACGGGTGCGAACTCCCGCAAACTGGCGCTGAGGAACCAACCCAACCACACGCTCTCGCCCCGGCCCTCCTGGCCCACGCGGTTCATTCCGTCGTTCCAGTCACCGCCGCCGATCAGCGGTAGGCCGTGAGTGCCCGTATCGAGACTCCGATCCAGCGCCCGAGCGCAATGCTCGTATAGAGCCGCACGCTCGTGCGAGACGTCGGGTTGGAAGTAGACCTCATGCTGCCCTTCTTCCAATGCCTCGCCGGCCAACCACGGCACTTCCTCATCGAGCACGGCCCAATCCTCGGTCGCTTGGAGATAGTGCACCACCGCGTAGGGTAGCCAGAGGCGGTCGTCGGAGATCCGCGTCCTCACACCGCGCCCCGTAGGCGGGTGCCACCAGTGCTGGACATCACCTTCGGGGAACTGCCTCGCGGCCGCCCTCAGCAGGTGTTCGCGTACTATGTCCGGCCTGGTCACCACCAGCGCCATTACGTCCTGAAGCTGGTCGCGGAATCCGTACGCTCCGCCTGACTGGTAGAAGGCGGAACGGGACCAGATTCGACACGAGAGCGATTGGTACAGTAGCCAGCGGTTCAAGAGCAGGTCCATGGATGGTTCGGGAGTCCTCACCTGAACCGTGCCCAGGACCCGATCCCATTGCTCTTGCACCTGAGAGAGAACGGCCGCGCAACTCATCCTGCGATAGCGTTGCACCAGGGATCGGGCTTCCTCAGCACTGTCGCCCTGCCCCAGTAGGAAACGCACCTCGATCTTTTCGCCCGGTTCCAGCTCAACTCTCGTCTGCAATACGGCGCAAGGATCCATGCCGGCACCTACTGCGCCGGACAGCTTCGCACCACGTTCCAGCGACGCCGGATGATCCAGGCTCGCGTTACGGCCCAGGAACTCCAGACGATCACCGGTCCACGATGTTTGGCGCCCGTCCAGATCGGCAAAGGCAACCCGATCCGCGAACTCCCCGTTCCATGCGTTGCGCGCGAACATGGCACCCGTGTCCGGGTCGATCTCTGTTGCGACGAATGGCGCCGCGGTACTCCGCTCGACTCCCAACACCCACTCCGCATACGCGGTGACACTAATGCGGCGTTTGCGTTCGGACAGATTCTCCACCGTGAGGCTGGAGATCTTGACAGAGTCGTCGGTGGAGGCTGTCTGCAGGAGGTCAAGCGCTATGCCATGTGACACGTGGTCGAAGCGGCTGTACCCCTGCCCGTGCCGGATCACATAGGGACGGTTCTCTTCACGAATGGGAAGCATTGTCGGTCCCCACAGTTGTCCGCTATCCTCGTCGCGCACGTACAACGTCTCGCCAGGCTGGTCGCCGACTGGATCATTCGACCAAGGCGTCAGCTTGTTCTCACGACTGTTCACCGCCCACGTATGCCCCGCTCCAGACTCCGATACCTGGAATCCAAACCGCGGATTCGCCACGACATTGACCCAAGGTGCCGGAGTCCACTGACCTTTGCCCAGGAGGGTTACATACTCCCGCCCGTCGGGCGTGAATCCCCCCACGCCATTGAAGAACTGGAGATCCTGTCCCGGCGGCTTGGTTACCTCCATCACCTCTTGAGGCAAGCGCAAACGCGCCGGCACAGGCCCCGGTCGCGTCCTTTGCACCCGAACTACCTGCTCGGCAAGTGTCCCCTGGTTCGCCAGTATCACGATTCGCGCCGCCGTGCGCAGCAGAACCTGGTCGCGCGGATGCAGGAGATCAGCCCGAAGCACGAATACGCTGCCGTGCCTCTCGTCCCTCTCCTGGCCGATGGCCGATTGTATGGCCTCAACCATCGCTTCGATCGTCTCCTGCAGATCCTGCACATACGACGTTCCCTTCTCATTGAGGATTATCAGATCGGCTGGAACGCCCTTCAAGAACCAGTACTCGTGCGCCCGGAGCAGCTGCCGCACGATGTCGCGCTGTTCGTCTACCTCGATCCGCACCAGACAGATGGGGAGATCACCCGAGATGCCATAAGGCCAGAGGTCAGACGGCCCGGCCCGGTTCGCGACGATTTCCTGCGGTGCAGTGCGCAGGGTGGGATCTGCGTACAGCAAGCGATTTGCCAAACGTTGAAACAGGTGCGCTTCGTCCTGAGTCATTCGCAGGTGGTGTAGCTGAACCTGGGCCTGGGTCCAGGCCAGCGAGCTTTCACGGTCGAACGTGGCCGGCTGGCGGTATTTTTCCGCGCTATCCAGGGCCTCCTCACGTGATTTTGCCACCAGCGTAGTGAACAACAGATGGACAGTCTCACCTTCGGCCAGAGCGACTCGATGCCGGAGGCTCACAATTGGATCGAGAACAGCTCCCACGGTATCAGAGAGTGGCGCTCCGTCGATCACCGACAACGGCGTCCGGATCCCCCGGCCGCGGCCCAGGAAACGGGCGCGGTCGGTCTCGTACTGCACGTCACCGACCGTGGTCCCTTCGACCGCCGCCAAGTGAGCCAGCCATATTTGGGGTTCCTCTGCCGACCGCGGGCGCCGCGTAGCCAGCAGAGTCTCGAGTCCCGGCACGAACTCCGTTTCCACAAACAGATTCGAGAAGGCGGGATGGGCCACGTCGGCGCCCTGGGGAGCCAGCACGATCTCAGCATAGGACGTGAAATCGATTTCACGATCGCGGTTCCCCAGATTCGTAACCGTCAGACGCCTCATTTCGGCGTCATCCTCGGGTGAGACCACTATTTCCATAGTCACTGTGAGTGAACTGAAGCGTTGAATGATCTTGGCCCGGTCCTCCGAATAAACGACCTGGTAGCGATCGGCTTCAGTCCCGGAAGGCTGGAAGCCCGCGGACCACACCTCGCCCGTGTTCACGTCTCTCAGGAACACAAAAGTGCCCCAGTTATCGCGCGTCGTGTCCTCACGCCAACGGGTCACGGCCAGGTCGCCGAAGCGTGTGAAGCCGGAGCCCGCAGCCGTGACCATTACCGTGAAGCGGCCGTTGGATAGCAGATGGGTCCGCGGTGTGATGTCGTGCGGTGACTCGAACCCCCGCAGTGTGGGCGGGACGACCTCCCGGACGTGAGCGGCGACCCGTACTTCCTCGCCGCGCGGTCGCGCGACCGCTACGGCCCGCGGCGTCCGCTCCTGCAACAACAACTCGGCTGCCTGAACCAAGGGATGGGAGTGAAAGCGACGCCGATGGATACCGTCGTGCACGACGTTCCCCAGGGCAACAACCGTCATCCCCTGGTGATGAGCCATGTAGGCACTGACGACAGCCACGGTGGCCGACTCAGGCAGCCGGGAGGGTGTGTAGTCGAGCGCCTCGTAGTACCCGTATGCACCTAGTGCACCTGCATCTTCGAGGTACGCAAAGTTGTCCACGGCCGCTGTGGGGTCCACCATCGCAGCTAGCGCAGTGGCATAGGGGGCTACGACGACATCTTCGAACAATCCGCGCTTGAGTCCCAAGCCAGGTACTCCGAAATCGGAGTACTGATACGTGAACTCCATATCGCGGACGTTGTAGGCTGATTCAGACACACCCCAGGGCACGCCGCGTTCGGCCCCGTAGCGAATCTGGCGTCCAACGACTAGCTGGCTCGTGAGATCGAGTAGACTGCGGGCGGGCTGCTGCATGACCAGCAGAGGCATCAAGTACTCGAACATCGATCCCGACCAGGAGACGAGAGCGGCACCTCTACCCACCGGGGTCAAAGAGCGGCCCAGTAAGAACCAGTGTCTTGGGGTGACATCGCCCATGGCGACTGCAACGAAGCTGGCCAGTCTCGCCTCGGAGGCCAGCAAGTCGTAACAGCTCGGATCCAGTGTGCCGTCGGCTACACGATATCCAATGGAGAATAGCCTGCGCGACCGGTCGAACAGGAACCCGAAGTCCATAGTCTGAGCCATCCGCTCGGCGTCCAGCGCTACTGCCGAGAGACGGTGACCGAGCGCTTGAGCAGCGGCCCGTGATTCTTCCACCTGCTCGAACAGCGGTGTTCCCGCCAGGCCTCCGGATCGCCGGTCATACTCCGCCCCGGCCGACCGGGAACGCTCCTCCAGCTCGGACGGCGTGGGTACATCATCTCCCCCGGCACCCACCACCGCGAGATCTTTGATGTGGCTCTTGACTGAGCCCAAAACGGCCGCCGTCCATACGGCCACTTCAGCCTCCGGCCCTTCTGCCGCATCGGCCGAAAGGGTCCGGGCGATGTCATGCAGGTTCTCAGCCCTGATTTGCAGTTCGTCGAGCCGCTCGACCCATTCCGCAAGAGACGTCGGGGTCTTCTCGAGTAGAACCGACACAGCGTGCGCTGCTTCGATCAGTTGTTCTGGAGTGACCGTCTGTGTCCGCTGAGGGTATTCGATACTCTCCGCGGTTGCGAGCACCAACTCGAGAGCATCTCCAATTCCCTCTAGTGTTTCCGCGCGAACGAGCGGACGGTGTTCGAGATCGCGACAGGATCTGGACAGGGCGATCAAGTGGCCGGCCAGGTTGCCGCTGTCCACGGTGGACACGTACATGGGGTCCAGCGGCCTCAGATCGTCGATATCGTACCAGTTGAAGAAGTGGCCCCGAACGCGGCGCATTGCGTTCATGGTCTCGAGCGTGGCTTCGAGCCGCTCTAACGTGTCTTGAATCCCGATCCAGCCGAAGTCGTTGGCTGCAGTGGTGCTGATCAGATAGAGCCCTATGTTGGTGGGCGAAGTGCGGCGTGCTTGCTTAGGCTCAGGGTCTTCCTGGAAATTGTCCGGTGGCAGATCGTGCCCCCCATCGGTCACAAACTCCTCGAAGAAGCGCCAGGTCCTGCGGGCGATGAGTCGCAGCGACCTCGCCTCATCCCGGGAGATCACCCGCTGTTGAGGGACTCTTGGGGGCAGACTCAGGCGCCTAGCCAGGACCGGTGACAGGAACCAGAGCAGCACCAGCGGAGCAGTCGCAGGCAACGCAGCTGGTTTGTATCCCCAAACGAGTGCCCCGGCCGCGAACGCGAGAACCACTCCCCACCGCTGGTGTTGGTAGAAGCTCCACAATCTCAAATCGACCCCGTACGCCGCCTGGGCAGCCGTCACCCATTCGAGCAAGTTTCGCTTGGTCAAGTAGAGACGGCCCAGTGTGCGCACTACTGCATCCGTCATTAGCCGCGCCTGATGTGCCAGCACCGTGATGGCCAGTAGGGTCTGCGAGATCGCGACATTCAGATCGTGACCAACGGCTCTGAAGTGGCTTCGCTTCGAGATACCTCGACGCTGCGGGACGAGACCATCGAGGACGGGAATGAAGGCGGGTAGTGCAACGCAGCCGGCCAACACGCCGGTCCAAAGGAGCGCGGGTACCGACGGAAGGGTCCAGGCGGCGACGACCATCAGATATGACGAGGGCGCCGTGACGCTACGGCGTAGATTGTCGACCATCTTCCAGCGACCGTGGGCTGGAATGCCAGCTTTGCGCCGCCTCCCGGTGGCATCGCGTGCAGTGCCCACGATCCAAGGCAGGAGCTGCCAGTCACCCCGCACCCAGCGGTGGTTGCGGCGGGCGGCGACCTCGTAGTTCGACGGGAACTCCTCGAACAGATCCACGTCGGTCAGCAGTCCAGCGCGGGCGAACAAGCCCTCGAACAGATCGTGACTGAGGAGGGCGTTCTCGGGCACTCTTCCCGCCAATGCCCTCTCAAAGGCGTCAACGTCATAGATGCCTTTGCCCGTGTATGATCCCTCCTCGAACAGATCCTGATACACATCCGAAACCGCGGCTGCGTAGGGATCGACCCCTCCCGGACCGGAAACGATTCTCTGGTAGGTGGTACTGCCGACTCCCGTTGGCAGCGAGGGTGTGATCCGAGGCTGAAGGATCCCATAGCCCTCAACGACACGATCTTGGCCTTCATCAATGCGGGGCCGGTTCAACGGATGCGCCATGGCGGCCACCAGGCGATAGGCGGTCCCTTTGGGAAGTCTGGTGTCAGCATCGAGGGTGATGACAAAACGCACACCTTCAGGCACCCTGGGTGACTGCCCATCGATCGCAATGAACGTGGTGTCGGTGGAGCCGCGCAGCAGTCGATTCAGCTCGTGTAGCTTGCCTCGCTTCCGCTCCCAGGCGATCCACTTGCGCTCCCCTTCGTTCCACAGACGCCGGCGATGCAGCAGCAGAAACCGCTCACCCCCACCTGGTGGACCAGGGTAGCGCTCGTTGAGTTTGGCGATTCCGCTG
>JARRLJ010000072.1:0-6685 GCA_037387025.1 Gemmatimonadales bacterium | reverse complement strand
ATGAAGCGGACCATTTTCGGACTGCAGATCCGGCTGCTGCTCTTATGGGCTGTAGCTGCATGTGGCGGTCAGCACGCGGAAGGCCAGGACGATTCGGTCCGTATTCATTCCACACAGCAGTCTGCTGCCAGCGAATTCGCCAGGCTGATCGAACGGCTTTCGGAGACCGGCGGCTTCTTCGACACCGACAATCTGATATCGAACGAGAGATCGTACCTCCACGTGATCGGGAAGCTGCATGAGCTAGAGGTCAGCGGAGGAGCTTACATAGGGGTCGGCCCCGCTCAGAACTTCTCGTACATCGCGCAGATCAGGCCGGAAGTGGCATTCATCATCGATATCCGGCGCGACAACATGCTTGAGCACCTCTTGTTCAAGGCGCTATTCGAGATAGCTCACAACCGAATAGAGTATCTCAGCCTATTGACCGGACGACCCGCGCCAAAAGACAAGGACAAGTGGGCTGGCCGATCAATTGCCGAACTGATCGAGTACGTGGACGAGGTGGAAGCTGACTCCCATCTTGCTCAGCTCGTGCGAGCAACGATTGCTGAAACGGTGATCGGCTTCGGGTTGCCGCTCGAAGAGAGCGATCTTCGAACCATTGACCGGTTTCACCGTGCCTTTATCGGTGCCGGATTGAACCTGCAGTTTCACAGTTTCAATCGTCCGCCGCGGCGAGACTATCCGAGTTTGCGGCAGCTCCTCTTGGAGACGGATCTGAACGGGAGACAGGCCAACTACCTCGCTCGCGAAAGCGACTTCCAGTTCATAAAACAGCTTCAGAGTCGGGATCTGATCGTTCCTGTCGTAGGTGACCTGGCGGGGCCTCATGCATTGCCTGCGATCGGAGAGTACATCTCAGCCCAAGACTATAAGATATCTGCACTTTACACGTCGAACGTCGAGTTTTACCTGATGCGTCAGGGTACCTTCGGCAACTTCGCACGTGCCGTGGAGCACCTCCCGGTCGACAATCGTTCCATCATCATAAGAAGCTACTTCAACCGCGGCTTTTCCCCACTCCCCTCCAGTTACGTTCCCGGTTACAACAGCACCCAGCTGTTACAGACCTTGGAGAGCTTTGTTGCGGAATCGCGCAACGGAGGCTACAGGACCTATTGGGATGTGGTCTCCAAACACTCAATTCGGCTCCGGTAGCTCCTGGCTGCAGACCAGCTCGGCCAATAATCCTGAAGCGGCATGCCAAGGTTCGTTGCTCCCCAGTTGTAGTTTCTGAGTAGCACTACGCCGATCTTCGATGCCGGATCGAATATCATATATGCGTTGTAGCCCGCCACCGATCCGCCATCACCTGCAAACCGGGTTCCATCTTCGGTCCTCTGCAGAGACAGGCCTAGCCCGTATCCCTGAGTCGGGTCTTCCAGCGTCCGCACAGTGAGCATCTCTCTTCTGCTTTCCGCGGAAAGGATCCGGCCCAGGCCACGTCGAATCACCAGTATTCTGCGCCACCTCGCATTAAGGTTAAGTCAAGTAGCATAACCGGTTGTCATATAGCATCTTAGCTTTGTCGATAGCGATAGAAACCCGAACCATGGCCAACCGCTGCGACCCCGATAACTGTGACATAGCTCATCGTTGCGCCTGCGGTCTGACAGCACTGTTGTGGCACAACCACAATATCGGTATATGCCGAGGACGGTCCGGGGCCGTTCCGGCGTTTGTCTTTTCACCTGTCTCGCAAGAAGGAGTGTCAAAATGATGCTTCACTCCATCCAGGCCTTTGTCCCGGATGAATGGCAGGGCGCGGTAGATGCGCTCTCAGCTCCAGTGTCCTGGATTCCGGGCTGGCATGCGGCAATGGTGAACCTCATATGGTATGGCGATTCCACGCCCGAGATCATGTTCAAGCGGGTAGTCCTGCTGCTGCCAGTGTTGTTGCTCGTGAGTGGCGTCTGGGTCACCATGATATCACTCTACACCGTGCCGTTTCGGTCGAACCGTGGCCGGTTCGTGACAGCCATGCTCACTTCTTGGTGGGATGCTGGCCGTAGCGCCTGGTTCTTCTGGGCGGGAATGGTCCGTATCATCGTCCTGGCGGCGGGCTGGAGTTGGGGACTCCTCAGGTTAGCACTCGGTTTGGCGGGCGCCATGATCAAGGGCTCGATCCAATCTCCGATGCGCGTACTGGACTGGACTTCCCGAAACTACTTCAAGCCGGGTGTGCCGTGGCTGGCGTTCCTCGCGCTGTTGCTCTGGTCGGCAGTAGAGGCGGTGATATTCATGTACACGTTGCGGCCAACACTTACCGAAGTGCTGGCCGGTATCACCGGGTACGAGCCTGACGCCCGACTGCTAGGTCCCATACTCTGGATATTCCTGTTCTTCCTGGTCATGGGCAGTTTCGCCTGTGTGTATGCCTTAGCGGATGCCATCCGCAAGAAGGACTTCGGGGGAATCATCCAGATGATGTTCGTGGAGCTCTTCGTGATGTTCTTCGAAGTCATCTTCCTGTACCGTGAGTTGATCGACGCGATAACTCCGTGGATTGCACAGCAGACCAACGAAGGCTTGCAGCTGGGTCTCGTCGCGACCCTGCTATTGGCTTCCTTTGGATGGGTCGGCGTTCGCGGTATGACGTGGTTCCTCTTCGGGCGTTACGGCACCCCGGCTCTTGTTGCAGTGCTTGCCCGCGAGACCATTCGACAGGAAGGCGGGGCTGGCCCGCTCCAGGTCCCGGCGCAGACCGATACGCTCCGAGCACCGATTCTTCAGCTCAAGGCCGAAGCGGAATGGTTCAAAAAGGAAGCGCAGACGGCGTTCGAACTACTGTCTCTGCCGGTTCTCCAATTGTTCGCTGCGGCTGTCAACTTCGCCGTGGTAGCCATAGTCGGGCGGCCCATGTTCGCCCTACCCTTCCGCTCTATCAACGATGTGCTGATTGCAACGCCGAAGCTGTTGGGGAACAAGACTGCGCCAACGTCGACATCGCCGGCCCGCTCTGGAACGCCACAGCCGGCTCACGGGGGAGGTGCGGCATGACACGACTTCGCGCAGCCATCGTGATAGCTCTGGCAGCGTCAGTCGCGTGCACGCCTAGTGAGAACCAGATGCGGCAGGCACGCTCAACGTTAGTGATAGGAATTGACGTGAGCGGATCGTTCCGATCGACTGGGAATTATGGAGATGCCATTGATTTCGCGTCGACGTATCTGTACGGCCATCTGAACGGGTTGGGTGGACTCAAGGTGCCATCCGCCGTGTTCGTAGGATCAGTGGGTGGCGACCGGCCCGGACAGCCCAAGTCGTTCCAGCCGATCCACGCTTTCCAGGGGAAGAGCGCTGAAGAGATAGCCGCAGTGCTGCGAGAGCAATTCCCGCCAGAAGATTCGTTCACTGACTTCAACGCATTCTTCGATCGTGTAGCGACCCTGGTAAAGCGTCAGGGTCTCATCCTGGCACCGTTGAACATCGTTGTCCTGAGCGACGGAGTGCCGGATGCGGTGGGGGCACCGACTGGGGCTCGGAAGCAGAGTCAGTACGCTCAAATCGATGTGTCGCCGCTCGAGTATCTCTCGCGCAGTGTGACCGTGCGGCTCCTGTACGGCTCAGCAACCACGAGCGTGGCCTGGGAGCGTGAGATCGAAAGCCGCAGAGTCCGCATGTGGACCGTTGACGCCCAGGTCATGGGTGGTTGGCGGGAACAGCTGGATCCAGCCCTCGACGCAAGCAACCAGAATGGCTTGTGGGAATGGATCCAGGACAATGTGGACTTCAGAGTGCGAAGCAGACGACTCTAACCACAGAGATTCGGCGGGCGTACCAAGTGTAGCCCACTCGCTACGCCCGCCGCCCACCTTCCTGGCTGGTCTAACTGGGGAACCTCCAAGTACCTTACAGCAGGTCCTTCACACTGGGACGTTCCTCCGACCGTTCGGCTATGCGGTGTGAGAGACTTTCCAGTCGGTCATTCAGGAGAAGATCAGCACCAATGGCAGCAGACAATGGAGGCCGCGCAAAGATCCTGCGTAGCAAGCTACCGCGTGAGGTCCGCGATGCGGTCGTAATCCGATTCGCCGGCGATTCGGGTGACGGTATGCAGTTTACAGGTACCCAGTTCACCCAGGAAACAGCGATGGTTGGAAACGACCTCGCCACCTTCCCCGACTATCCGGCCGAGATTCGAGCGCCGGCCGGGACCACGTTCGGCGTGTCCGCATTCCAGATCCACTTCGGCGTAACGGACATTTCAACCGTTGGCGATGAACTGGATGTTCTGGTGGCCATGAATCCGGCAGCGCTAAAGGTCAACCTGGATGACCTCAGGGTCGGTGGGACGGTCATCGTCGATTCCGGAGCGTTCACCAGGAGGAACCTGCAGAAAGCGGGCTTCGAGACAAATCCACTGGAAGACGAGTCCATGGCTCCGTATCAGCTACTCCCTCTGGATATCGGGCGCTTGCCTCTAGAGGCAGTCAGAGAGTTCGGACTCAGTTCAAAGGAGGCCCTGCGCAGTCGGAACATGTGGACCCTCGGTCTCACGCTCTGGATGTACGACAGGGAACGACAGGTAACCATAGACTGGCTGCGCAAGAAGTTTGGCAAACGGCCCGAGATCGCTGAAGCCAACATAGCAGCCCTAAATGCCGGACACGCTTTCGGTGAAACGGCTGAGATGCCCAACTATGCAGTCGGATACAGCATAGTCGAAGCTGACATATCGCCCGGCGAATACCGCACCGCAACCGGGACCCAGACTTTGGCCTGGGGACTATTGGCCGGCGCACGCGCGGCTGGCCTAAACATCATGTTTGGATCGTATCCGATCACCCCCGCGTCGCCTCTGTTGCATACGCTCGCGGGCCTGAAGGAGTTCGGCGTAATCACTTTTCAGGCAGAGGACGAGATCGCCGCCATATCTTCGGCCATTGGCGCCTCTTTTGCCGGCTCCCTGGGCGTCACGTCGAGTTCCGGACCCGGAATCGCCCTGAAGAGCGAGGCACTCGGTTTGGCCTTCGCCGCCGAGCTACCGCTTGTCGTCATCAACTCGCAACGCGCTGGCCCTTCAACCGGGATGCCAACCAAGACCGAGCAGTCTGACCTGTACCAGGCCGTTTACGGCCGAAACGGCGATGCCCCTCTGCCGGTCCTGTCAGCAGCGACCTCAACCGACTGTTTCGAGGTTGCGCTCGAGGCTGTGCGCTTGGCGACGAAGTACATGACTCCGGTAATGCTGCTGACCGACGCATACCTCGCAAGCGCGGCGGAGCCGTGGCGCCTCCCCGACCTTGATGCCATCCCTGAGTTCAGGGTATCGCTACAGACAGAGGCCGAGGGATTTCAACCGTTCAAGCGGCACCAAAGGACATTGGCACGCCCTTGGGCCGTGCCCGGAACGCCGGGGCTGGAGCACCGAATCGGCGGGTTGGAGCGGGACTACGATACCGGACACATCTCGTACGATCCCGAGAATCACCAGCGGATGACTAACGTGCGGATCGCAAAGGTGGCGGGTATCGCCGAGGACATCCCCGCACAGAGCGTGACTTTGGGTGCTGATCGAGGCCACGCAGCCGTCGTGGGATGGGGCTCTACCTTTGGCCCCATACGGCAAGCCGTAAAGAAGGCCCGCGCCGAAGGAAGAGAGGTGTCGCACATTCATCTCCGCTATCTGAATCCTTTCCCGCGCAACTTGGGCGAGCTATTGCAGGGATTCGAGCGCATCCTGGTCCCGGAGATGAACGCCGGGCAGCTCGTTACCATGCTGCGAAGTAGCTACCTGCTGCCCGCAGTGGGACTTCCCAAGGTCTCTGGGAAGCCGTTCAAAGTTCGCGAAATCACCGCTGGAATAGATTCTCTGTTGGAGAGTTGACATGACTGTTGCCGTTCCAACCAACGAACTCAGACCCAAGGACTTTGCCTCCGATCAGGAGGTTCGCTGGTGTCCAGGCTGCGGGGATTATGCCATTCTCAAGGCCATCCAACGCACTCTGGCTGACGTGGGGATCAAGAAGGAAAATCAGGTATTCGTATCGGGCATCGGCTGTTCGTCGCGCTTCCCCTATTACATGTCAACGTACGGGTTCCATACGATACATGGGAGAGCGCCAGCGATAGCAACGGGTGTCAAGCTTGCCAATCCCGAATTGGATGTTTGGGTGGTGACAGGTGACGGAGACGGATTGAGCATAGGTGGAAACCACACTCTTCACGCTCTGCGCCGCAATGTTGATTTCCAGATCCTGCTGTTCAACAATGAGATATACGGTCTAACTAAGGGACAATATTCGCCGACGTCCCGGCGAGGAACCAGATCGCCGTCCACGCCGCTCGGTTCTGTCGAACTACCTGTGATACCCGCAGCCTTCGCTTTGGGTGCAGGCGCTCGTTTTGTGGCACGCTCTGTTGATACGCAGATGCCCCACCTGGTAGAAACGCTGAAGCGCGCGCACCAACACAAGGGCACTTCTTTCGTGGAGATCTACCAGAACTGTATTGTATTCAACGACGCCACCTTTGACCGGTTCACCAACAAAGACCTAGCCGCAGACAACCAGCTTCTGGTAGAACACGGGAAGCCACTCCTGTTCGGCAAGGAGATGAACCGCGGACTGACGATGAGACGCGGGTGCCTGGAGATTGAGGTCGCAACGATAGGTGAGAACGGAGTGACTGAAGATGACATACTCGTACACGACGAGACCAACCGAAATCTAGCCGTGCT
>JARRLJ010000071.1:7838-9357 GCA_037387025.1 Gemmatimonadales bacterium | reverse complement strand
CTCACCTTCTCGCATATGACGCTCGACCAGCTCTTCACCTTGCTGCACACGAAAGATGATTTCCCCTTTCAGCAAGTGGATCGTCTCGTCCTTCTTCTCGTGATATTGGAGGCTGAGCAGGTGTCCGGGCTCGATATGCAAGATCTTACCTACGTAGCGATCCGTCTTGGCCCAAACGAGCTCATAACCCCATGGCTTGTCAACGCGGTATGGAGTTTCCACGGCAGCTCCCGCATCATTCCAGTGTGAGGATCAAAGAGGATGGCGTTGTCACACAGGCTCTCACGCAAACGCCACAGCCAACGCATCCCTCGGCGCGGATTATCGGACGTCCCCGGTCGTCCAACCCCATGGCCTTCTCGCCAACGGGACAGACACGCGCACAAACACCACATTCGATGTTGTTGAAGGCGATGCACCGCTCGGGTACGAGTTCGAGCGTTGCCATCCTGTAACCTTCCCACAGGTGCTCAGGTGCGGTGAGTGCATCCGTTGGGCAGACTTCTACACAGGGCATGTCCGGACATACTGTACACGGCTGGATCGCCGGGTCAATCACAGGCGTACCCGCAGCAAGTCCTGCGCCCGGCGGAGCATTGACGATGGCGTTCGCAGGACAGACATCGACGCAATCCCCACAGCGGGTGCAAGCTGCAATGAAAGCAACCTCTTCCAACGCGCCCGGCGGACGGAAGTATCGTATCGGGACAACTCTTCTCTCAGTACGTTTGGTGACTTCGTCTACTACACGACCCAAGGTGGATCGCAGAAACTTGCGTCGATCCCCACCATCACCTGTCAAGAACTCGTGTGTTGGTTCGCGTGCCATTGAGTACAGCCTTCTACTTTCACCGGCCCATAGTGTATAAGAGGATGGGCTAAAACTAGCTGCACTAGTGGGTTAGCTGCAAATGACCCGCTAGGCCGGTGCTCCACTGGTTATCTTTATTGCTGCCATGATTTCACTGCTGTTCCTGTTGGTACTGCAAAGCCAGATCCCATCGCCCACGGGATTCATAAACGACTTCGCCGGTGTCATCGACGGCGCTTCCGAGCGAGCGATGCAGGGTGTCATCGATGAAGTGCGTAGCAAGTCTGGCGGCGAGATCGTGGTTGTTACCATGCGCGATCTTGGCGGCCAGGCCCCGATCGAAGTAGCCCGTGATATCGGCCGCACGTGGCGCGTGGGCGCGACAGGTGAAGCAGGCGACCGAGCTCGCAATGCCGGCGCAGTCCTGCTATTGATGCCAGGCAACAGGATCGGTGACGGGACATCGCAACTGGCAATCGGCACGGGAATCGGTGCCGAAGGATTCATTACAGATGCACGTGCTGGACGTATTCGTGATGCCATCGGACAGGTGGCTATCGAGAACGGCAGTTATGGAGCTGGACTCACCGCGGGAGTCTGGTTGTTGGCGGAGGCGTATGCCGAAGAGTTTCAGTTCGAGCTGACAGGGACTGCGCCCATTGAGATTCCTTCGACGAGCTCGAGACACACGAACCCGTTTTCCCGCAT
>JARRLJ010000071.1:1103-7804 GCA_037387025.1 Gemmatimonadales bacterium | reverse complement strand
GGCTACTATTGGGCATGCTGCTCGGTGGTGGCGGGCGGCACGGCGGCTGGCACGGAGGTGGCGGGTGGGGTGGCAGTGGCTTTGGAGGGGGCGGTTTCGGTGGTTTCGGAGGCGGCGGCGGCTTCGGCGGCGGCGGAGCATCAGGGAGTTTCTAATGGCGCCCAACATCATGCAAAAGGCGGGAGAGTTAGCCCAACGTCTGGAACGCGAACTGGGCGACAATCTCGTCTCACTCATGCTCTACGGTCCCGCAGTTCGGAGCGAGGGGACCAACGAGGCAACGACTCTTATGATCGTGCGCGATGCCTCACCGGAGGCGCTGCGACCGATAGGGGCTCACATCACTAGCTGGAGCAAGAAGGGTAATCCTCCGCCCCTGATCTTTTCGGAGATGGAATGGAGGAGCTCAGCCGATGTCTTCCCGATCGAAATCGAAGACATGCGAGAGGCCCACATACTGGTCAGTGGGTAGGATCCACTGGATGGAGTGGAAACGACCAAGCACGACTTGCGCGCACAGTTGGAACGAGAGATACGAGGCAAACTCCTCCGTTTGCGAACGGAATTCGCCGCCTCAGCAGCGGATGGCAAGGCGCTCACCTCATTGTTGATTGACTCAGCTCGCACCTTCTTCGTTCTCTTCCGCGCCACTTTAAGGCTGGTAGGAAAACCGCCGGCACACGATCCCGAAGGCCTGATCAACACCCTGGCAGACATAACCGGGCTGGATGTAGCCGCCTTCGAGTGGCTCTTGGCCAAACTCGCCGGGAAGAACGTGCCCGGACTGAAGCCATATGATCCGATCGGTGATAGGTATCTTGAACAGATAGAGAGACTAGAACATTTCGTAGATTCGTACGACGTAACGCGCAGTGATGGCACCGAGCAACAAGGGGAGTAATTGATGAAGCGAGCATTGGTGACGGCACTGGCTACACTCCTGCTTTCGAGTTGTGGCTATAACAGGATACAATCACTCGACGAGCAGGTGAATAGTTTCGAGAGCCAGATCAAAGTGCAGCTACAGAGACGAGCTGATCTCGTACCTAACCTCGTCGCTACTGTGAAGGGGTTTGCGGAGCAAGAGCAGGGGATCTTCGACGCAGTGACACAGGCCAGGGCACAAGTAGGTGGAGCCCTGCAAAGTGGGAATCTCGCTGAAATGGCAGCCGCCAATCAATCGCTGAACTCGGCACTGGGCAGATTGATAGCCATCGCCGAAGACAACCCCGAGATCCGCTCAAACGAGAATTTCCGAATGCTACAGGACCAACTCGAGGGGACGGAGAACCGGATATCAACGTCGCGCCAGGATTACAATACGGCAGTACAGGCCTACAACTCCTACATCCGTCGATTTCCTCAGGTCTTGACGGCCAAGATGATTGGAGCCAAGACACGGGAGTATTTCGAAGTTACAGACGAATCGGCGACCGAAGTGCCAGAGGTTGAATTCTGATAACTGAGAAGGCAGGGAATAGCTGACTTCTATGCTATCTCGACTCCCGCTGCCTTCTCGATCTCTTTGATCAACTCAACGTGGTCAGCCTCTTCGCCCAAAGCTCGTCGTGCACGGCCAAATGCTTCCTTCGCCATGCCGATGGCGTCGTGGGGCACACCAGTTTCCTGTAGGACCTTCAGCGCCACACCCACGTCCTTGTCCAAGAGAGCGAGTCTGAACGTGCGTGGCCACGCGCGCGTCAGCACTCGTTCGGGAATGAGGTTCTCGCTGACGTTCGATCGACCGCTGGACGCGTTGATTACTTCGATCGCGGTATCGCCCTTAACACCCAGCTTCACCAAAGCAGCAAGGCCCTCTCCTACCGCCTGAATATGCACTGCCAACAGCGCGTTGTTGATCGCTTTGAGGGCGTGACCGGCTCCGACCGGTCCAACGTGCTGCACTTTCCCCGAATAGGGCTTGACGATGGCCATAGCCCGCCGCACATGCTCCGGCTCTCCCCCCAACATGACAGTGAGAGTCCCGGCCTCCGCACCGCTAGTACCTCCACTCACCGGCGCGTCCACGAACCCCACGCCAAACTCGGCTAACCGGCTGGCGATCGAGCGCGACTCAGTAGGATCACCCGACGTCGCGTCTATGAGGAGCTGACCCGAGCGCCACGTTTCAATGGGCTCAACTACTTGCATCACATCAGCTGAGGTCGGTAGACATGTGATCACCACGTCGGCCCACGAAACCAGTTCATTAGCGCTCTCAGCGACGTCTGCATCATGCTCCGCTGCGAAATGCCGTGCGCGTTCCACCGTGCGATTCCACACTTGAGCGTCAAACGCCCGCGCAACATGTGCCGCCATCGGACTTCCGATGGCACCAAGACCAATGAACCCCACCTTTTCGGACATCAGATCAACCTCCATACGATTAACCCCGAGCAGCCGCCCGGGGTTAGCGATACCACCACAATTGTCCGACCGACCCTCATTCTCACTGGCCGAGCAGCTTGCTCCGTAGAGATACCATCCGTCGGCGCAGCGAACCATCCATTATCCTGTCGCCGACCCGGACAATCAGTCCCCCAAGTATGTCGGGGTCTGTCCGGTATCGCGGAATCACCTCCTTGCCCATTACCACGCTCAGACGCTGCTTTACAGCCTCCTGTAGAGCTCCGTCCGGTTCCCTAGCCAGCGTGATGCCAGCATGTACCCGGTTGAGCTTCTGGTCGACGAGGTTCAGATACTGGTCACAAATGGCGGTCATGATCGTCTGCCTGCCTCGTTTCACGACAGCCGCTAGGAACTTGATGAAGGCATTCGGCGCGTACTCCTCGAGCGCCTTCGATAGCACGTCCTGCTTTACGTGCTTAGGTACACGCGGCGACTCCAGGACATGACGAATCGTGTCGTCGCTCCTAATAGAATCGGCTATCGCTTTCATCAGGTCGGCGTAACGTTCAGTCTCGCCAGAATGCTCGCCGCTTTCAAACAGCGCTTCGGCATAGTTGCGGGCAATGGTGGGTTCTCTCAAGACTCATCCTCAAGCGCGGCAAGATAGTCCTCGACGATCTTGCGATCGTCTTCGTCGTCCAGCCGACGCTGGATGAGCTTGGAGGCAGCAGCCAACGAAAGGTCCACAGCTTCGCGACGCAGATCGGCCACAGCCCGCTCGCGCTCTGCAGTGATCTCGCGCTTCGCCCGCTGTAGCATCTCTTCCTGTTCCTCTCGAGTCCTGGCCAGGACTTGCTCCCGCTCCTTCTCACCCAGTGCCTTGGCTTCGTGGATCAGCTGGTGCGCCTGATCCTTGGAGGCGGCCAAGAGTTTGTTGTGCTCCTCCAGTTTGGCCAGTGCTTCACCATTCAGCCGTTCTGCTTCGTCCAGTTGCTGCCGGATCGCTTTTTCACGCTCCTCTGTCGCCCGCACGATGTGAGGCCAGGCAAACTTTCTCAACAGGAGGAAAAGGGCAATGAAGACAATCCAGGTCCAGATTATCAAGCCCGGCTCGAGGTCAAAAGGCGTAGCTCCTCCCTCGGCTCCGCTGGATCCTTCCTGGAGAAACCGCATCAATGAGATCATAACCTGCAACCCGGCCGATTATTACCCGATTATCTTGGCGGCAAGCGCCATGATCACGGCAATGATCGTTGCGCCTTCCATCAAGAACGCTATGAATAGTGCTGTACCGCGAATGTCGTTGGCGGCTTCCGGCTGACGGGCGATGGCCTCAGCAGCCTGGCCACCGATGCGGCCCAGACCGAGGCCCGCACCGACCAGCGCTAGTCCGATACCGATTCCGACTCCAAGTACCATATAGCCTTCTTTGGCGGCATCGACTACTACCTGGACACCCTCGGCGTCCTGAAGTACTGCGAGAATGTTCAACAACATCGATTTTTTCCTCTGCACATGGGAGATTCAGGATCTGTTGCGCCTCTCGCACCACCGCCGTCTCTCCCGTTACGGCGCTTCGGCGACGACCTACCAACGGTCGATCGACCAGTAGGTTTCCCCGACCAACCGGCCGGGTACACAATGGAATTGGCTGGAAACGCGACAGCCATCCATCAGTCCTCATCACACCGCCTTACCCTACTACCTAATGCGCGTGTTGCATCATACCGATCAACACGGCCGTTATGATCGCGAACACGTACGCCTGCACGAACGCGACTATTATCTCGAGAGCCATGACGCCGAGCACCAGCGTTGCCGACCCTACCCCAATCGCCCAGCGCCAACCTTCGAGATTGCCGAACATGAAGATCAGGCCGAACAATGTGAGAATTACAAAATGACCTGCCGTCATGTTACCGAAGAGTCGGAAGCATAGAGCAAACGGTTTGACCAGCTTGCCGAGTATCTCTATTGGCGCCATTGCGAGCGACATCACCACGGCACCCGCCCCACTCATGCCCGGAAGGACCGGGAAAATGGTGCGCATATATCCGCGAAAGCCCAGCTTCACCATGCCACTCAACTCGATCGATACAAGTGCCATTATGGCCAGACCGGCGGTGACACCGAGATTGCCGGTCGCCGTCGCCCCCCAGGGCAGGAGCCCCAGGATGTTGCTGTACAAGATGAAGAAGAATATCGTCATGATGTACGGCGCGAACTTGGGCCCTTCTTCGTGACCAATGTTCGCAATTGCGATGTCACTCCTGACCCACAACACAAACGCCTCCATCGCGTTGGCAAATCCCTTGGGAGCACTTTGGTGCGCTCGTTGACGCTGCAGCGCATGCCCCGCCAACCACATCGTCAGAAACAACAACGCCGCGGCAAACGCCATGAACACAACGTGTTTCGTCGGCGTGAGATTGAATACCGTGCTGCCGAGGTGAAACTCAGCCCACGGCCACGGGTGCCATTCGAGATGAAAGAGGGGACTGAAATCGAGCGAGTACGCATCCGCTGTGTGATGCATCAGAATCTCGCCGATATCGACTTGTGCCTGCATCATTTGAGAAAGTGCATCTCCGTAAACAACAGGGGTATGAGGACCCCTAAGAAACAGATTGCCGTAGGCAGCGGCGGAAAGAAATCTTCCCGAACCAGTACTGCCACCATCCAGACTACTGCCCCGCCCAATCGCAATCCCATCCCCATTGCCCACCCTCTAACAAGGTTCCTGAACGGCGCGTTCCACACACGCCTCAACGCAGCAACCGCCATTACATGGATCGTGGCAGCTAGCAGGCCAAAGAGCGCACCCGCTAGCGCCGCCCGGCCACCCCAAATAGCCCACACCAGGGCGGAGAGGGCCCCAGTGAGGATAACTCCCAACCCCGCCACCCTCATTGGCCACCTCGGGGGCTATCGTCTGTCCTGGACTTGAGGAGCAAGCTGCGATAGATGCTGATCGTGCCCAGGGCGGCGCCGACAAGAGCTCCAACAACACTGAGCAGGGGTGTCGTACCCAACCACCCATCGAGCAACCAGCCACCTGCCATGAACAGGAATACAGCGGCCGCGAAGGTGCACCCGAGGCCCGAATACCGGTAGACTTCCCGGAGCGCTGGCCCAGGGCCAGTAGGCTTCATGCCGGCCGGAATGTAGTCCCTCTAACCGATTTTGCAAGCGATGCATCGCTGTTTCCGGGTGGCTGAAAAAGCACTATTCGCGTAGGATTCGACTACACTCTACGGGTGGCGGTTTGCCGCCAAGGAACCAAGCAAAGTGAACGCAGATCCGGTCAGAGGAGGTGGAGGTGACGTTGAGCTCTTGGAGCGCTTAGCCACTGCTCGGAACGAGCTGATGGAGGAGGTTTCGAACCGAATAGTCGGGCAGCGAGAAGTTCTCGACGGGATTCTCACCGCCATTGTGTCCGGTGGGCATGGGCTATTGGTGGGGGTTCCCGGGCTCGCAAAGACATTGATGGTATCTACCATCGCCCATGCACTGGACCTCAAGTTCTCGCGAATTCAGTTCACCCCTGACCTGATGCCGAGTGACATAACCGGAACCGAAATAATTGAGGAGGACCCAGCCAGCGGTAAACGGGAGTTCCGATTCGTGCACGGTCCCGTCTTTGCAAACGTTGTGCTGGCTGATGAGATCAACCGCACGCCGCCCAAGACCCAGGCAGCACTCCTTCAGGCAATGCAGGAGCACGAGGTCACCGCGGCTGGCGACACCTTTCACCTACCCGAGCCGTTCTTCGTGCTCGCTACGCAAAACCCAATCGAGCAGGAGGGCACGTATCCCCTTCCCGAAGCGCAACTTGATCGGTTCATGCTCGAACTGAGGGTCCAATATCCAGACCGTGAAGAGGAAGAGCGCATCGTCGAGACAACGACTGGCGACGAAGACCGACCGGTGCGTGCCGTTTTGACCGGCGAAGACCTGCTTCAGATTCAGCACCTGGTGCGGCGGATTCCTGCCCCTAAATCACTGGTGAAGGCCGCGGTATCCCTCGCCCGAATGACGCGCCCGATCGGCGAGCAGGCTCCCGAATTCATACGAGAGTACGTCGATTGGGGTGCCGGCCCCAGGGCATCACAATTCATGACTCTCGGTGCCAAGGCCCGGGCAGCACTGGACGGCCGCCCAATGGCGGACTTGGACGATCTGAAGGAAGTAGCGCTGTCAGTTCTGCGGCACCGAGTGGTAGTCAACTTCCACGCAGAGGCAGCGGGCCGCACCGCCCATGATATATGTGCGGAACTGATAGCTTCTGGAGACTGGCTGCAGTAGCTACGCAATGGTGGGGGTGCTCCACTGGAGAAACTCCTTGCGTAGCG
>JARRLJ010000071.1:0-1033 GCA_037387025.1 Gemmatimonadales bacterium | reverse complement strand
GGATTTCGAACAGCGACTCATCCACCGAATCGTAATCAACGCTCGACACAGTCAAGATCGTCTCCATTGCCATGGCGCGCTGGATCACCCTGGTGGGTACCAAGATGTCACCGAAAGCGCTGTACTCTACGATGACGGCTGTGGCATCTACGGAGCCCATGGCGGTTTCCTGCTTCCTCACGTTGCCTCTAAGTAGGCCCGTCTCAACCTCGTAGTACTCTACGTATTCTTCACCCCACGTCGTCAACACCGTTACCTCGTAGCAACGAACCCCCTCGAACTCCGTCCGGCCCGTTGGTTCGAAGGATTCGATGTAAGCGTCTGGTTCCAGTACCGAATAGAAATCAGCCTGCTGTCTCACCTGATTCAGGTTGTTGCCTTCCAACAACATGGGCCCCACTATCGGGTTCACGGTCCATGCAACTTCCCCGTCGAATCCACTGGTGATGAGACCGACTCCTGGCATGTCCATCGACGTGTAGAGCTTATTCGGTGCCGCAGCGAACACTTCCATCGACGCAGTGAGTCCTTGCGCCGGCATTTCGAGTTTGCCGACTGCATGACTCGACTTGGCAGCCCGCAGTGCCTCCCTACCTCCTAGCGCATCGATGTAGCGTTCTCGAATCTCAGCACCGGAGGGCAGCACGGACTCCTGCCGAGCCGATAGCGGTGACACCGTGGCCGCGAGCGCCACGACGGCCATCACCATTGGGGTAAACAACGCGCTAGCAATGACATTCCTCGGGTACATTACGCACCTCCGCGTTCTTTTATCGGCGTTCACTCCAGTCACCTCTCTCTTGCTGTCCGGCTATCCAGTTGAGACCAGCTCCGAGGGAAGCGTCCCAATCAGCTAGCAAATCTTCTCGAGTGAGCGACACTACTTCATCAGGCAAGACCCCGCGGCCTTCCAGGCGTATTCCCGACGCAGTCGTGAAGTCGCCGAACGCGTGATATAAGACGTCACCATTGGGCAACCGATCAGCAAGTGCAGGTAACACTGCTCCCATGGAAGTGGTCCCGAACACCCTGG
>JARRLJ010000070.1:0-6707 GCA_037387025.1 Gemmatimonadales bacterium | reverse complement strand
CACGAAGCCATCAGCAGAGCGGACGAGAGAAGACAGCAACGGCCGATCGGCCTAGCCATCCTCTTCCTCGACGACCAGAAAGACCTCCACCCCCTCATCTCCGAGCAGGGAGCAGCTCTCCGCCGTCCGCTGCCAGTCGATCTTGCCGCCCGGATGGCCGATCGGATCGCCCAGCAACCGCTGGCGGCCCCACCGGTCGACCAGCCACACCTGGAGAAGTCCCTTCTCGAAGATCCTGATGCTCACCATGTAACCGTCCGCCGCAGTCTTCTGCTCATCGCGTGTAGGCACAGCGGAAGCTACGAGGCAGCTCTGACAGCGATTGATGGATTGACTGTCCAAGAGGTGGCGGCGGATTCGGATCTCCTCCGAGTCAGCGCGCACGAGAAGGGACCGGAGCAGCGGCACCAGCGAGGTTCTCATCGTGCGGCCCTCATCCTCATCGGGGGCCGCCACTGTCGGTCGAGCTCCCTATGGAGTCGGTGGGTGGTACTTCGAGGAAGTGAGAGGTTCTAGGGTCTTGCTGCCCTGCTCCAGCTCGTTGCGTGCCTTCATCAACTGAAGCCGCGCTTGCTCGAGGTCTTGGTATTCGCCCGCCTGTACCTCGTTGATTCGTCCCACTGCCTGGTAAAAGTAAGAAAACGCAGCCCTCGCCTGGTCAGCCACTTCCGGACTGGCCTTGCCAGCCTCAATGGCGATGGTATCCGCACGCGGCACGAGGTGGGGGTAGCCGAGTTGGAATCTAGAGGCCCATTTCTTCATTTCATCCATACTCCAACCGTCCACGGGCCAGCTTCTTTCCAAGGCCTTGTCGATGCTTCGTTTGAGCACATAGGCGTGGACTGCGATGGTGTCGTGGACGGATTCCAGCAGTTCCTTACGTCGCTGCCGCTCTGTCTTGATGGTTAGGTAGGCGACTAGCGCCAGGCCCACTGTTGCGGCCCCTGTTACCGCTTCGGCGATGAGATGATGCTGGGAAAAGGGGACATATTGGAACAGAGCGACCACGGCCACCGCCACTCCTAGCGCCGGGCCGGTGTACAAAGCTCGGCGCAGGCTCGCTGCAGCCACCACATCACTCGGAACGGTTCAGGTGAGACCTTCAAAGTTCGCTCTCCCTGCTGCGGATCCTCCGCAAGGTCGTCCGTTCACGATTAAGGAATAGGAAGCCTCCTGCTGTGTAAGCAGGCTCGAGTATCACAGAATTATCCCAGGTTGCCTTCAGATGGACGCTAAGCGAGAACGAGTCTGATGTGGGCGATCACCTCCTATTTTAACCCGGCGAGTTACCGGCGGAAGTACGAGAACTACCTGGCATTCCGGCGAGCCCTTGAAGTTCCGTTGGTGGCTGTCGAGCTCGTCTACGGCACAGACCCTGAGCTCTCTGAGAATGACGCTGAGATCCTTATCCAAATCAGCGGCCGCGACGTTCTCTGGCAAAAGGAACGTCTCTTGAATGTCGCTTTAGAAGCGGTTCCGTCCTCTGCCACGTCCGTAGCCTGGCTAGACTGCGACGTATTGTTCGAGAGACCCGACTGGGCCGCGCTGACGGACGAATCCCTTAAGCACCACGTGCTGGTCCAGCCGTTTTCGGAAGTATTCGAGATGCCAATGGGCGGCGACTCGAGGACCTCAGCGTACGATCGCAAGATGGCCGTGCATTGCGGAACTGCGATCGCGAAACGCTTGGGAGAGGATCTAAGTGGGACATCGATCTTTGAGTTAGGTCCATCGATAAGGTCCTCAGGTCTTGCTTGGGCAGCCAGACGTGAAGTCCTCGACACCGTTGGTTTCTACGACTCGTGTATCCTGGGCGGTGGCGATCGTGCGCTCGTCGCAGCAGCAGTAGGCGACTTCGACAGTCCTGCCCAACATTGGCAGTGGAACCCACGACAGGTCGCCCACTTTCGAGAATGGGCTGAGTGCTTCTTCACTGCTGTTCAGGGGCGCATCGGGTTCGTGGAGGGTCCGCTAATCCATCTTTGGCACGGAGACCCGGAAGAGCGGCGATACCGCCAGCGTCTACTCGATTTGGCAGCATTCGACTTCGACCCATTCATCGACATCGCTATAGGCGAAGGCGGATGCTGGCGTTGGAACACGCCGAAGGAAGAGTTGCGATCGTACGCGGCTAGATACTTTGAGGAGAGAAGGGAGGACGGTTGATGGAGGGATCGTTCCTACAACAAAGATCCTAGATGTGTGCGGCCGACCATCGGGCTGCTTGCGTCGTGATGTCGTCAGCCGTCTCGCCCAAAGTGGCGCTGTTCGCCTGCCAGATGCCGTCTCCGGCGAACAGAGCTAGAAGCGCTTCCACTGGACCCTTCGCGTGTGTTGCCTCGGCTGCGTCCCCCTTCTGGGGGGACAAGACATTGGAACCGAAGAAAAACGGTTTGCCAACGCGCCCGTGGTTATCTTCGAGGCGTTCTATGTCTTCCTTGTTCGGAGGTGACTCTAGTTCCCAGACAACCATAGCGTTAGGTGCCACGATGCGGTGGGGCGTGGCAGCCGCGATGAAGTGGGAGTCTGTCGGGTTGAGCGGCACGGTCCTGGAGTCAACGACAAGGGAGCCTCCGCCGGACAGGCAGATGAGGCCCGTGTACTTGTTGTTGTGTTGATGCAGCGAGGTCGTCGAGCCTGGCTCCATATGGAGCTCCCACAATTCAAAACCAGGCACGCAGGCTATCAGCACCTCGGTTCCCCAAGGTTTTTGGAGGCGGAGCCCGCTCTTATACAGGCCAACATTATTCACAGCGGCACGTCCGTTTTTCGTAAAGTGGAATCTGCACCAGATACCCGGGCATGCATGAGTTGCGCCGCTGTGACTTGGATCGGCGGTCGGTTTTTCGCGGCCCGCTCGGTTGCGCGCGAGCAGATCTAGCAAAGGAGGCACACCCATGGCTCTGCATACGGCCGTCGTCTACGGCAGCGCACGTCGCGCCCGCGAAGGCATCCGGGCGGCGCGATTCATCGTCCGCAAGGTCCAGGAGCGCGGGCACGAAGGGAAGTTAGTCGACTCCGAAGAGTACGACCTGCCGATGCTGGACCTCATGTACAAGGAATACCCGCCCGACGAAGCGCCCGCCGCCATGCAAGCCATCGCTGAGATCTTTCGCGACGCAGACGGCTTCATCATCGTCAGCGCCGAGTACAACCACAGTGTGCCAGCCGCGCTCAAGAATCTGCTGGATCACTATCAGAGTGAGTATCTTTACAAGCCGAGCGGCCTGGTGACGTACTCTGTCGGACCCTTCGGCGGCGTGCGCAACCTCGCCAACCTGCGCTGTATCATGGGCGAACTCGGCGCGGCGGCGATCCCGAGTGTTTTCCCGGTGTCGGCCGTGCAAAAGGCATTCGACGAGGACGGCCATGCGCGCGAAACTGAGTACGACGAACGCGTCGTGAGCTTTCTCAAAGAGTACGAGTGGTATGCGACGGCGCTAAAAGCAGCCCGCGCAAACCGACGCTGCGACAATGAGATCCCACTGCAGCAGGGGATGTGCCGCGGCTGAGCGCGAGAACGGTCGTCTGCGGGGCGCTTCATGCACAACGGAGCGACGCCGGCATCTTCGGCCACGTAAGCTGGCCCATAGACCTTCTAACAGCTCGGGTCGACGATGATCCGAGGTGCACCACCTCCTTGCGCATCGCGTGCGCTAAATATGGCTAACGGCGGTCAATCGCGTCACGCTGCAGGACACCTCGTACCCACCCAGCAGGAGCCCTGACGCACTCTAGCGTTGCGGCCACGACAAGTTGCCGCCTAGACTTAGACGCCATTCTACACTTACTGCGTGCAGAGCTGTGGCTCGCATACCACTCATCCAAAGGAGGGCTCCGATGCGACGAGTAGCACCTTTCTTGGCAGGTCTGTTGTTGATCTTGACCAGCGGAGAAGCGATTGCACAAACCGATGAACAGGTTGCGGCTGAAGTGATCGCTCTTGCCAAGGCCCAGTGGGCGGCGGAAATGGCAAATCAACCGGCAGCCACGGTCATGAAAGACGTGGCAGACGAATACTCGGTGTTCAGCCCCGAGTTTCCGACGCGTGTTGACGGCAAGGACGTAAACATGCGGATCAGCGAGGCCTTTTCGGATGACCCGGCCCACACCGTAGCCGCAGAGATGGCTAATCCGAGAGTCCAGGTGTACGGTGATGTAGCGATTTTGAGCTACAACTATATCGGTCTCGTTCGGGAGGCGGACGGCGATGTGGAGACGTCGCTTGCCAAATCAACGCGAGTGTACGCGCGAATAGACGGAGCCTGGCAGCTCGTGCACGCGAACTTCGCTCCGGTGGGTGACGACGACTAGGTGATTCCGGAGCGTAGCCGCTAGCCGCAGAGTCCACGATCCGTCCGACTCAGTATCGTGCGAAGCGATAGCGGAGTCTGCTTACACGGCAGGGGACTGGAGGTGGAACTGAAAGCCTGAACGCGGAGCTCTACTCCAGCTTCAGTTTCACCATCAGCTCATCGAAGCGCGGATCATCCTTGAGGGGATCGGCGCTCGGGTCCGCTCGCATGTACGTGAGAGTTCCCGGATCCTCCGCGTACGCTCGGTCCAGGTATTCAAACGCGCGGTCCAGCTCGTCGAGCGCCCCATAGACGATCGCGATCTCCTTGAGCGTCGAGCCCCGCTCCGGTAAGTCCTTTAGGAGTTTGAGCGCTTCCTCGCGCTGCCCATCTTTTGCGTATACCCAAGCCAGGGCGACCAACCGCGCAGGGCTCTCAGGATCCAGCTCGATCGAGCGCTGGAGCGCCGCGATCGCTTCCTTATGTCGTCCTTGGAGCGCGTATGCTCCTCCAAGGAAGTAGTATCCGCCAGCGTTTTCTGGCTGGAGCTCGAGGATCCTGAGCGCCTCGTCGACCGCATCATCGTAGTTACGTGTGAAAAAGAGCCTGGCGGCTAGACCCACTCGGGTCCCGATCGAGATCGGGTCTAGCTCTACAGCGCGCCGTGCCTGGCGTACAGCCTCTTCATACCGCGCGACATTAGTGAGCAAATTGGAGTACGCCATGTGCACATGGGCCGAGCCAGGATTCAGCTCCAGCGCTCGGAGAAGCTCGCGCTCCGCGTCCTCGTACCGCAGCTCGGCGGTTAGCACCTCGCCAAGAACAGCGTGGGCCTCGGCTAAACCTTCGTCGAGCGCGAGGGCGCGCTCCGCGGCCGCCCGCATCTTTGGAAGTGCCTCCTCACCTGTGACGACGCCGAGGGCGCCCCACAACCATTCATACGCATTCGCGAGACCGACGTAGGCAGGCGCATAGCCTGGATCCGCCTCGATCGCCCGCCGGAAGAGATCCGCTGCTTCCTCCGCACCAGCAGCCGTAGACGCGGTGTTTGCGATGTACCGTCCACGGGTGTAGAGGTCGTAAGCTTCCAGGCTCTCCGTTGGCTGCGCCTCGATCAGCTCTTCCACCTCCGGCGCTAGCGTCGCCTGCAACGCCGCGGCGATCTTCCGTGCAATGTCGCTCTGAATCGAGAAGATGTTGGCAGTCGTCAGCTTTTCATCATATGTCTGCGCCCACAGGTGCCGATCCGTTTCGGCATCGATCAGCTGCACGTTCACCCGCACACGCTCTCCGGCCCGCTGCACCCCTCCCTCGAGCACCGTAGCCACGCCAAGCTCACCCGCAATCTCCCGCATCGGCTTCGTCGTACCCGCGTACTGCATCACCGATGTCCGCGAAATCACCGTCAGACTGTCGATCTTCGAGAGCTGGGTGAGCACATCGTCGTGCATGCCTTCGGCGAAGATGACGGCGTCCTCGTCCTCCTGCCGGGCTCGGGTCGCAAACGGCAGGACCGCAACGGAGCGCAGGTCAACGCCGGGCGCCTCGGCAGCAGCCGTCGAAGCATCTGATCCCCGGCCGAAGAGGAACCAGCCCGCTGCGAAGCCTCCCCAAAGAAGAGCGGCACCCACACCGCCCAGGATCGCGTTCCGCCAGGTGAACAGCCGATGCGGGCTTTCCGGTACCGGCGTTCCCGTTGGATCGTGGCCAGAGCCAGGCTGCTCCGTTTTGGGGAACCCAGATCCTTCCTGAATGAAGGCAGTGGCGAGAACGATCGGGAACCCGATAATCAGTAAGAACAGAGCGAAGGGCGGCGCCCAATCCGGCAGATTCAGAGCTCCGGCCAAGGTGTCCACTGCCTGCAGAACGAGCCAACTGCCAACTAAGTAGATCCCCAGCACCTGCCACAGGGAGCGGCGGTGGATCTCGTGTATGAGCTGCTTCAGGCTCCTCATGGGTCAGCTTCCCCTCAGACGAGACGTGGCGCGCCGCAAGACGGGACCCCTCAGTTTCGTGCCCGTTCGCATCCTAAGCAACGAAGCGCGCTGTTATCGAGATCCTGAGGCCGGGAACACTGAGCGTCCCTCCTGCCCACGCAGCAGGCGGTCGCCAACACCTGCCCCTACTGCCAGATCACTTCTCCACGTCATTCTACCTTGCTGGTCGAAATGGCTAGATCGAGATTAGCGTTGACGCTGCGGATACTATCATCGCGGATCCCAAGGAGAGTGGTGTGTCCTTCACTCGGCGCCTCAAGGAACGGCAGATCGTTCAGTGGGCGCTGGCCTACCTGGCCGGGGCGTGGCTTCTGCTTCAGGTCGCGGACTTTCTCCGAGAGAACTTCGGCTGGACCGAGACCGCCGTGCGAAGCGTGGCCGTCCTTCTCGGAGCCGGTTTCTTCGTCGTCCTCGT
>JARRLJ010000069.1:3215-23697 GCA_037387025.1 Gemmatimonadales bacterium | reverse complement strand
CCACAACGCGCGATGGGCTTTCGTTTTGTGCGATCACCGTCGGGACGCCCTTCAGGAGAACGACGGGCGCAGGAGCGGCAGAAGAGACAGAGGAGGCGGTCGCTGCAGCAGTAGCAGCGGCAAAGCGATCTACAGAGACCTGCTTCGCGAGATCGGGGAAGACCGCGGCGAATTCGCCGGGGTGCGGGGTGAGAACGCGAGCACATTTGCCGGCCATCAGGGTTTCGAAGCCCGTGTGCAGTGCGTCGGCATCGATGACCACAGGCTTCTCGGTTGCCGCGAGCACGGCTTTGACCAGCGCGGTGCGTTCCTCGCCGCGCCCCAACCCCGGGCCCACCACCAGTACGTCGGCCCAACCGATCGCCTGCTCCAGTTCGGGCTCCAATTCGGGCCCGAGCGCCGACTCAACCGTCAATGCATCGGGCAGTCGCTCCTGGGCCGCCTGAATGGTTACCGCATGCGCGGCGATCTTGGCCAGGCCGGCACCGGACGCGAGTGCGGTCGTGGCTGCGTGGATCGCGGCACCGGCCATTCCGTGGTCGCCACCGATGACGAGCACTCGGCCTCGGTCTCCCTTGTGCATCGCCGCCGCGAACGGGGGGAGCACGGCTCCGGCCCAACGGTCCTCAACCAATAGCGGCCAGTCGGCAGACGGCGGCGGGAAGCCGATCTCGGCCACCACGATCGTGCCGCACCAGGTTCGCTGCAGCAGGTGACCGCGCCTGGCGCCCCCGAACGTCACGGTCACGTCCGCCCTTATTGGGCCATGTGCCTGCCCGGTCGATAGGTCCAGTCCGGTCGGACCGTCCACGGCCACCACCTGGCTCTTGGACTCCGCGACTTTGCCTGCCATGTTGCCAATCGACCCACGTGGCTCTCCTGAGGCCCCCGTTCCCAGGATCGCATCGACCACCACGCCGGCATTGGGCCACTGGGACTCGGGATCGAATCGCTCGACCCCCTCGGCCAGCGCCAGGGCCCGGTTGGCCTCACAGTCGTCCGACCGTTCACGTTCCTCATCTACCGCGTAAACGCTTATACCGCAGGCCTTGAGCGCGCGGGCCGCCACCCACCCATCACCACCGTTGTTTCCGTGGCCGGCGACCACGAGCACACCTCTGCTCAATGTTGGGGCGAAATCGCGGGCAATTACGTGGGCTACCGCGCGGCCGGCGGCTTCCATGAGCACGCGGCTGGGAATGCCGGCTTCGACACGCGCACGCTCGTCCCAACTGGCGGCCTGCGCGGCGTCGAGTACCGGTATTCTCAACACGGTGTGACTACGCTGGAGTGTACCGACGAAGGAAAGTCGTCACAGCAGTGCACCCCCAACCCCTCACTGACGGGCGGTTCGAGGCAGAGCTACTTGAAGCTCTGCCCGATGGCTCGTCCGAGCGAGATCTCGCCGTTGTCGATCCGGATGTTGAAACCACAGTCCGGATTGTTACAGACCCAGGCCTTGTACGTGATCGGTGCTCCATCGCGCCCGTAGTCCGACAGCGGCAACAGCACGCCCTCGCTGCATTTCTTGCAGGCGGGAAACTCAGTTACATCCATGACGCTACCCATCCTCCCTGAACTAGCTGCAATTAGACACCACCACCAGTCCGGCTAAAGCCGGCCCAGGGGTACTCCTCGAACGCCTCGTCGAAGTCGTACACGTCATTGAAATCCTCGATCCGGTCCTCATCGTGCGGCATCAGAAGACCCACTTCGATCAAGACGAAAACGATCTTGCCAATGTCTTCGGTCGAACGAATACCCCAGTGCGTCAAAACCGTTCTGGACGTCAGACCAAACTGCTCCAGGGCCAGGTCCCGACAGGCCCAAGCCAGCTCTTCACCCGAGATGTGGCCGCGTTCGGTGCGTCTCCGCTGACAATACTCCAGCGACGCCAGCACGAACAGATAGGCCCGCTCGTGATAGCGTCCGTCGATCGCTCTAATCCGATCTAGAATCTCGTTTGCCAGTTGAAGCTCGACCACGGTAGTAAGGTGGAACGGAGACTCGAAAGGAGCAAGTGTCCTACGTCACCGCGCCGTTGAGACGGTGCCGAGGTAGAGCGGGAAATCGCCGGCCAGGTCCCGTACCGCGCTCCTGACACGTTGGATCGTCGACTCGTCCATGGCTCGGAGAATTGCATCGATGAACTCCGCGATCTGGCGCATCTCGGCTACCCCCATGCCACGGGTGGTCAGGGCTGGGGTACCCAGCCGCAGGCCACTGGTCACGAACGGCGACTGGGGGTCACCCGGCACCGTGTTCTTGTTGACGTGGATACCCGCCTGTCCCAAGGCCTCCTCCGCGGCCTTCCCGGTCAGTTCCTGCGGTCGGAGATCGACCAAGAGCAGGTGAGAATCGGTCCCGCCGGATACGAGCTCATAATCCCTCTCGGCAAGCGCCTCACCCAACGCGGTAGCGTTTCTCACGACCTGCGCGACGTACTCCTTGAACGAGGGCTTGAGCGCTTCCTGAAAGGCGACCGCCTTGGCGGCTACCACGTGTTCTAGTGGGCCACCCTGCATGCCCGGGAACACGCTCTTGTCCACTGCTTTGGCCAGCGGCTCGCGGCAGAGGATGAACCCCCCTCTTGGCCCGCGCAGAGTCTTGTGGGTAGTGCTCGTCACCAGGTCGGCGTGCGGCACCGGCGATGGGTATACACCACCTGCCACGAGGCCCGCGAAGTGCGCCATGTCGACCAATAGCAGCGCCTCGATTTCGCTTGCTATGGCAGCGAAGCCGGCAAAATCCACCACACGCGGGTAAGCGCTGCCACCAGCAACTATCAGCTTGGGACGCTCGCGCAGGGCCACCTCGCGCACGGCATCCAAATCGATCAAGCCGCTGGCCTCGTCCACACCATATTGCACCGCACGAAACAACTTCCCGCTGGCGTTGACCGGTGATCCGTGTGTCAGATGACCGCCGTGCGATAGCTCGAGGCCCATTAAGGTCTCCCCAGGCTTCATCACAGCGAGATAGGCTGCGAGGTTGGCCTGGGCACCGCTGTGTGGCTGCACGTTGGCGTGGTCTGCGGCGAAGAGTTCGAGGGCGCGGTCGATGGCCAGTTGCTCGATCTCGTCCACCACCTCACAGCCACCATAATACCGTCGGCCCGGGTACCCCTCGGCGTACTTGTTCGTCAGTTCCGATCCCATCGCCTCCAGAACCGCGCGTGAAACGAAGTTCTCCGATGCGATGAGCTCGAGTCCGTCTTCCTGCCGCTCGACCTCCCTCCGGATCAGAGCACCGATTTCGGGATCTATCTCTTCCAGATGGAGTCTGTGGTCGCTTGAATCGGTCACTTTTGGTCGTCACTTACATGTAGAAGTGTTTTCCCTTGGCCTTGGCGGCATCGGCAATCCTACGCTCCGCCAGGCGATCTGCCGCGCGATACGAAGGAACACCCTCGTCGCGCGCGATTTCCAACACATTGAATACAGTATCGTAGATCTCAGAAGCCTTGTGATGCGCCCGCTCGAGGCTCCATCCTTCGATTTCGGCGTTTACGTTGATCAAACCACCACCATTGATCACATAGTCGGGCGCGTATACGACACCGCGTTCGTCGAGGATGTCACCATGTCTCTCTTCGGCGAGTTGATTGTTCGCGGCACCCGCTACTATATCGACCTTCAGTACCTTGAGAGTATCGTCGTTGATGACCGCGCCCAGCGCACACGGAGCGAAGATGTCGGCAGAGGCACCGTAAATCCGATACGACCAGCTGAGCACCCTCTTCATGCAAGTACTTGAGCAGGTGGTATCCTACGTGACCACAGCCTTGCAGCGCTACAGTCTTACCCTCTAGACTGTCATCTCCATAACGGAACTTGGCGCACGCCTTCATGCCGCGGTACGCCCCCAGCGCCGTCACCGGTGACGGGTCACCCGAGCGGCCCGCCAAACCGACGACACGGGAGGTCTCCTGCTTGACGAAATCCATGTCCTCGGTGCTGGTACCCACGTCCTCTGCGGTGATGTAGCGGCCCTGCAGCGACTCCACGTGCCTGCCGTGGGCTCGCATTATGCCTTCCCTTTCCTCGGTGCGATAATCACCGAGGATCACGCTCTTGCCTCCACCCAGGTTGAGTCCGGCCATGGCCGCTTTGTAGGTCATCCCGCGCGACAGCCGCAGCACGTCGATGAACGCTTCCGCATCGGTCGTGTAGTTCCAGAACCGAGTGCCGCCGAGAGCAGGACCTAGGATGGTGTTGTGAACTGCAATGACGCCTCGGTATCCCGACTTCCGATCGGATGCGAAGCTCACCTGCTCATGGCCATGCTCAGCAATCAGGTCGAACAGGTGCTGATCCAAAGAGAGGCCCGCATCAGCACTACTTACTGTGGAGGCTTCGGCCAATAACGATTCGCTGGATTTCACTTGTTCCCTCGTAGATTTCGGTCACTTTCGCGTCTCGCATGAGACGCTCCACTGGATAGTCACGCATGTACCCATAACCGCCGAATATCTGCACCGCCTGGTTGGTCACCCACACGGCAGCCTCTGAAGCGAACAGTTTCGCCCTGGCTGCCATCTGCGTAACCGAACTGCCCGCATCGTTGTGGCGTGCAGCTTCATGCGTCAGCGCCCGCGCCGCCGCAATGCGAGTGGCCATGTCGGCCAGCTTGAAGCTTATCGACTGAAAGTCCTTGACGGGCTTATCGAACTGCTTCCGCTCAGCACTGTACTGCAAGGAGTGCTCCAGCGCTGCGCGGGCAATTCCTACCGCCTGTGCGGCCACACCCAGCCGTCCCTGGTCCAGTCCCTCCAGAGCATAGATGAAACCATCTCCTTCCTCTCCAAGCAAGTGCTCGGGACCGAGCCGCACGTCATGCAGCGCGAGCGACACGGTCTGAGAAGATCGCAGCCCCATCTTGTCTTCCGGCTTGCCTCGTTCCACGCCCTTAGCGTCGCCCGGCACGAGAAACGCCGATATGCCACGCGCACCGCGGCGATCGTCAGGCGTGTCGGTCCGTGCCATCACCATGAGCAGCCCGGCACAGTCTCCGTGAGTCACCCACGCCTTGGTGCCGTTCAGGGTCCAATCCGACCCGTCGCGCACCGCCTGCGCCCTGAGGGCCGCCGCATCCGAGCCTGCGTCCGCCTCGGAGAAGCAGAATGCGGCCAATGTCTCGCCGCTCGCCATCCCCGGAAGCCACTGTCTCCTTTGCTCTTCGC
The DNA here is from genome assembly GCA_037387025.1 of Gemmatimonadales bacterium. Taxonomy (GTDB): domain Bacteria; phylum Gemmatimonadota; class Gemmatimonadetes; order Gemmatimonadales; family GWC2-71-9. Next base: position 18,515 of record JARRLJ010000069.1, on the reverse strand, counting down.
TGCCGTGCTTCAAGAGCATCGACGTCGGTAGCGAATTGTGCACCGACACCGTTATCGAAACAGACGAATCGGCCGCCGCAATTTCCTCGATGATCATGAGATACGTCAGCGTATCGAGTGCGAGGCCGCCGTACTCTTCCGGAACTAGCAAGCCGAAGAATCCCAATTCCCCGAGCTTACGAAATGTCTCGTTTGGCGGGTCTTTGGTCCGATCGTGCTCGGCAGCGAGAGGTGTGATTTCTTTCTCCGCAAACTCCCTGGCAACCGCCACCATCTCGCGGCGCTGCTCCTCTACCTGTTGCAACAGATCAACCGTACTCATAAAAACCACGGCCGCTCTTCCTGCCCAACCGACCGGACGCGACCATCTTCCTGAGAAGCGGGCATACCCGGTATTTGGGATCACCCAATCCGTTGTGCATCACTTCCAGGATGGAAAGGCATACGTCGAGCCCAATCAGGTCGGCCAGTGCTAGCGGTCCCATTGGATGGTTCATTCCCAGCTTCATTACCGTATCCACCGCTTCAGGAGTGGCGACACCTTCCATCACGCAGTATACGGCCTCGTTGATCATCGGCATCAATACCCGATTGGCGACGAAACCTGGATAATCGCTGACTTCCACCGGAGTCTTGCCGAGGGCCTCGGCCGTCTCCTTGGCCAGCGCCGCAGTCTCGTCCGACGTGCCCAGCCCGCGAATGACTTCAACCAGCTGCATAACGGGAACCGGGTTCATGAAGTGCATCCCGATCACCTTGTCGGGGCGCTTGGTGCGTGCGGCGATCTCGGTGATCGAGATCGAAGAAGTATTGGTCGCCAACACCGTGTCGGCGGGAGTTATGCTGTCGAGCTCTTCGAAAACCCGGAACTTGATGTCCGCTGCTTCGCTTGCGGCCTCAACGACCAGACTCGAGCCGGAGGCCTCGCTTAGATCGGAGGCGGTGGCAATGCGCCCGAGGGCGGCATCGCGATCGCTTTCCGACAGGCCACCCTTCTTCACCTGACGGTCCATGTTCTTGCGAATCGTCGCGAGTGCCTTCTCGAGCTGAGGTTCCACGACATCTATCAGAGTGACCTGCCAGTCACCCTGTGCAAACACGTGAGCGATGCCGTTCCCCATCGTGCCCGCGCCTACCACAGCCATATTCTTCACGGTGAACGGTCCTCCCTTGATCGTGCGTTGATACGAACCAGCCACGCCAATGCCGATATCATTGCCAGCGTTGCGGCTAGTCCCCCTTCCGGTCCGAACCCACCCCCAGTGAGCCATGGCGGCCCTCCCGGAGAGAATTCCAATATGGGCAACTCAAACCGGATACCACTCACTGGTGCGTCGGCCAGAAGAGCAAGTCCGGCGTTCCAGCCCCAGTGGACGCCCCACGCCGCCGCCAACCCACCAGGGGTGAAGAAGGCGGCGCTCAAGACCAATGAGGCCAGGCCGATGTTCACCAATCCCATCCCAGAGACGTCGGGATTCCACAGGTGCGCCAGGGCAAAGCCCACAGCCAATGTCATGCTGCCCCGGACCTTCCCCACGGTCTGCGACAACCGCGCCAGCGGATATCCCCTGAACAGCAACTCCTCGGACAACGCGGCCAGCAACAGCAAGAGCCCAAGTCTGACAGCTTCCTTCAAGAATGCAATCAGCGGCTCGCCCGTGAACGACACCGAGGCCGAGCCGAACAGGCCGGCCAGAGCGAGAGTACTCATGGCCATCACAGCGCCGATTCCGGTTCCGACCGCCAGCCCTCTCACCCCGACACCCAAGCGCGGCACGCCGATCATGCCCCATGACGCCCACCCTAACCTCACCTGCGCGGCGTAGACCGCCACGACCGACGTCACAATCACGGCTGCAGTCGCCACGATTCCGGCGGTCCCTGTCGCCCACCGGTCCGGCACGAACAGCAGGGCCGGTAGCGCCAGCCCGGCAACCGCCAGATAGAAACCAACTGTGGCTCCCAGTGCCCTCCCTACAGCGATCAAGCGGCCCAAAAAAACAAGCGCGCTCTCAAAGGAGCGCGCGGGTTTTCGGTGCCAAACGCCAGGCTACCAGGCCTGCAATAATCAGCTTGAGCGCATCACCAGCTAGGAACGGGATCGAACCCAGTGACACAGCGGTAACCACATTTCCGCCCAGTATGACTAGCTGAGCCACCCCGGCGGCGTGAATAACTAGTAGCCCGAGCAGCAGCCCGGCGCTCAGCCGGCCGATCTCCCTTCCGGTCCCTGACACCCGTCCCGTCACCGCTGCAGCCAGCGGGAAGGCCAACAGGTACCCTCCAGAGGGCCCGAGCAGCCGTGCGATACCCGGCGCGCCGAGTGGAGCAAACACCGGGAATCCTGCCACTCCGAGCGCCACATACACCGCGAGGCTCAAGGCTCCCAGCCTAGGTCCGAGCAGCGCGCCCACCACCAATACCGCCGGCACCTGCAGGGTCAGCGGAACAGGCGTCCCCGATATTGGCACAGCCATCTGCGCCCCGACGGCCACAAGTAACGCGCCGGCGAGAATTGCCAGCGACCGCCGCACGACGGCTGTGGGGGTCATGCTCAGCTGCTGGGCTGTTCGCACTGTGCTCATCTGGTCCCTCAGGTGCGCTCCACACTCAAGGCCACGGCGTTCCCACCGCCGAGACAAAGAGTTGCTAGTCCCGTCGCGGCCCCACGGTCGGCCATAGCATAGAGCAGAGTCGTCAGAATACGTGCGCCGCTGGCACCAATCGGGTGTCCGAGCGCAATCGCGCCGCCGTTGACGTTGACGCGGTCCCAATCCCAGCCTAGCACATTGCCATCGGCCAACGCCTGAACCGCGAACGCCTCATTCGCCTCGATCAACTCGTAAGAGTCTATCTTGGTGTTACTCTGCTGCATCAAGTTCTGAACCGCCACGATCGGCGCGAAGAAAATATCCCGTGGCTCGCCACCGCCCGTCGCGTATGCCGATATCTGGGCCAACACGTTGAGTCCGTTCGCCTCAGCGAATCCTTGCGAAGTGACCACTAGCGCACTGGCACCGTCGTTCAAGCCGGGCGCGTTTCCGGCGGTGACCGTCCCGACCTTCTGGAACGCAGGTCTCAGTTTCGCCAGCGCCTCGATGGAAGTATCTGGCCGGGGCCCTTCGTCCTTATCGATGACCGTCTTACCCTTGCGGCCCTCGATTTCGACCGGCACGATCTCCGCCTGGAACTTGCAGTTCTCCCCAGCCTTGACGGCTTTCATGTGGCTGTTGTACGCGTACTCGTCTTGCTGCTCACGCGTCACTCCAGCCTTCTCGGCCGTATACTCGGCGTAGGATCCCATCACGTTCTCACCGAAACTGCACCACAGACCGTCGAACTGAAGACCGTCTACCAGCGTCTGGTCGCCGTACTTGAACCCGCTTCTAGCTCCGAACACGTAGTGCGGTGCGTTGGACATGGACTCCATCCCGCCCGCGACGACACATTGGGCATCCCCGGCTTTGATGGCCTGCGCGGCCAGCATCACCGAGTTCAGGCCGGATCCGCAAACCTTGTTGATGGTGACGGCCGGTGCCATGGCGGGAATGCCGCCATGGATAGCTGCCTGGCGCGCCGGAGCCTGGCCCACACCACCTTGCACCACGTTGCCGAATATCACTTCGTCTACGTTGTCGCCGGGTACCTGCGACCGACTGACCGCTTCGCGAATCGCAATGGCACCGAGCCGCGGAGCCTTCAGCGGGCTCAGGCCGCCGAGGAACCTTCCGACCGGCGTCCGCGCTGCGCTCACGATCACGGGCGTTTTGTCTTTATCTAGCATTAGTACCGAGGTCTTTTGGATTTTGTGGAAAATCTTCAGCAGACTTCAACGAACTGTCGGGATGACCACAGGGGAAAGGGCGGATAGCCGGATCGATTGAGATTCCGGTCTACCCGCCCTCTCCACAGTTTCGTATCATCCGCCGATTCGCAACCGCGTTTATAAGTTGATACACGAAATTTAACCGCGGCTACATACCCTCTCAACCCGACTATTCCAGCGTCAGACTGCGCTCCCTAATCCGATCGAGGAGTTTGTTTTCGAACTCTTCGATGGACATTACAGTCTGCTTCTTACCTGCCCCGCGAATCCTTATAGCCACGGTGCCCTGTTCCACTTCCCGCCCGCCAACGACAGCCATGTAGGGAACCTTCATCACCTCACCATCACGAATGCGGTAGTTGAGAGTCTCATTGCGATCATCCAGCATCGAGCGCACTCCCGCGACTTTCAGGCGTTCGTTGATCGCACCAGCCGCATCCGCCTGCTCCTCCGATATGGGCACCACACGCACCTGTTCGGGCGACAGCCAGAGTGGGAACGCAGCCGCGAAGTGCTCGATCAGGCAGCCCACGAACCGCTCCAGGGTACCGAATATCGCACGGTGGATCATAACGGGCCGGTGCGGCTTGTTGTCCGCCCCGGTGTACTCCAGCTCGAACCGCTCGGGGAGCTGATAGTCCAACTGGATGGTGGCTCCCTGCCATTCCCGGCCAATGGCATCCCGCAACTGGATGTCGATCTTGGGTCCGTAGAATGCACCGCCGCCTCGGTCGACGCCGTAGGTGAAACCCTTGCGGTCGAGCGCGCGCTGCAATGCAGACTCCGCCACATCCCACATCTCGTCCGATCCGAGTTTCTTGGGCGGTCTGGTGGACAGGACCATGCGATACTCGAAGCCGAAAGTGCGGTGCAACACCAGGTCCACTAGATCCATGAGATCGTATATCTCGTCTTCGATCTGGTCTTCGCGACAAAAGATGTGAGCATCGTCCATGCTGAGCCCCCGCACGCGCAGCAGCCCGTGCAAGGTGCCTGACAGCTCGTTGCGGTAGACGTTGGCTACTTCAGCCAGACGCATCGGTAGGTCGCGATACGAGCGTTGCTGTGATGCATACACCAGCGTGTGCATCGGGCAGTTCATCGGCTTCACCCGGTACCGCACTTGCTCCGACTCCATCGAGATCTGACTTCTTGAACCACGCCGTGCCATAGATACGCTGCAGCATCTGCCGGTTGGAGTCTCCCCGCCAATACGCACCTGCCGCGTGCAGCAGCTTGAACTGTTTCACGCGGCTCGTGTCCTGAACGTGGGGACCGCGGCACAGATCGACGAAGGGACCGTTGGTGTAGACCGATATTACCTCGTCGTCACCCAGCTCCTCGAGCCGCTCCAGCTTCAGCGGATCATCCTTGAAGCGCTCGCGCGCTTCCTCTCGGGTCACTTCCTCGCGGACGAAGTCAAAGCCCTGCTTCACGACTTCAGCCATCTCCCGTTCGATTGCCTCCAGATCATCGGGCGTGAACGGACGCGGCACCTCGAAGTCGTAATAGAACCCGTCCTCGATAGCTGGACCGAAGCCGATTCCCGCAGCGGGGAAGATCTTGCGCACCGCGGTGGCCAGTACGTGGGCGGTAGAGTGACGCAGAACCTTTAGCGCCCGTGGATCGCTTTCAGTGATAATCTCCACTGAAGCATCGATTTCGATCGGACGGTTGAGGTCCCACACTTCGCCTTCGACCTGAGCCGCTATGGCGGCCTTGGCGAGGCGCGGGCCCACAGTTTCGGCAACTGCACGGGCCGGGGTCCCAACGGGTACCTGCTGGACCGACCCGTCGGGTAGCGTTAGACGGACGGTGTCTTTCATGTGATAAATGTAGTCGTGATGTGTGAGCCCGACTGCAGCAACGGATCGACTTCGTCGTAGAACATGAAGTAAAGGACCACGCCCGCCAAGATTACCAAGGCGAGTAGGGCTGTTAGCAGCACTATGCGGCGCCCTATTATGGCGCGATCAGACGAAGCTGACATCAGTTCGGTATACCAATGGAATTGGCAGAGTCTTATAATAATTGTAGCACGGGCATAGTTTTGGTGCCACAGGAGGTCAATTGGTTCGGATCGAGCAGGAACAGGAACATCGCAGCGTAACTGGGATCGCGCTATCAGCCGCGCTCGGATTGGGCATCGGCGTCTTGGGCGGCATAATAGCGCGCGAACTGCTGACGGGCTTGAATACCGAGCCGGTAAGGAGCGCTGTGCGCAGACTCCGACCGGAAGGGGATATAGAGGATGAACAGGACCCGCTGGCCGTACAGCAGTCGGTAGAGCAGGCGCTGGCGGATGACCCCGGGACTCAGGCGTTGCATGTAAGGGTCGAAGCTCTCGGGGACGGGATAGTGGAACTAACGGGAACGGTACCCGATGCGCTCAGCCGGCAGCTCGCTGGGGACCTCGCTCGAGGCGTCTCGGGAGCCGACGTAGTGGTTAACCGCGTCCTCGTGGAGGGAAGCAACGGCGTGTCAGCCGACCTGGATTCGGAATCCAGCTGAGACCACGGCGCTCCCCAACTCATTTTTCCAATGACGAAACTGGCACCGCAGTACGATCCATCCGCGATCGAAACCGCCATCTACAGACGATGGGAGGACGCGGGCGTCTTCGGCGCGGACGTCCGATCGGAGCGGGAGCCGTACGTCATCGTGATCCCCCCACCGAATGTCACCGCCGTCCTCCATTCGGGACACGGGCTGAACAACACTTTGCAGGACGTCCTGATCCGCTTCGAACGAATGCGCGGCCGTGAGGCACTATGGTTGCCGGGCACCGACCACGCAGGCATAGCCACGCAGAACATGGTCGAGCGTGCTCTGCGGGAGGATGAGGGCAAGACTCGCCAGGATCTGGGCCGTGAAGCGTTCCTAGAACGAGTGTGGGAGCATGTTAACCGAACTGGTGGAACTATCCTCGAACAGTTGAGGGCCATTGGCTGTTCCTGCGACTGGTCGCGCACCCGCTTCACGTTGGACGAGAAATACTCGTTGGCAGTCCGTAGGGTGTTCGTGGACTTGCACGAGCAGGGTCTCATCTATCGCGGTCAGCGGGTCATTCATTGGTGTCCACGCTGTCGTACTTCACTGTCTGATGAGGAGGCCGAGTTCGTCGATCGGGACGATCACCTGTACTACATCAGGTACCGGTTGATCGACGGCGAGAAGGGAAACGGCGATTCCACCAATTGGGTGACCGTCGCAACCACCAGACCGGAGACTATGTTCGGTGACGTGTGCCTGGTGTATCACCCGGAGGACGAGCGGTTCCAGGAATTCCACAACGCGACCGTAGAGATCCCGCTGTCAGAGGTGCGAAGACCGATTCGCACCAGCACGGTCGTTGAACGAGACTTCGGCACGGGACTACTCAAGGTCACCCCGGCGCACGACGCCAACGACTTCGACATCGCAGACTCCCTGGGCGGGTTCGAACGACCGGTCACCATGGACGAAGACGCCCGCATGTTGGACGATCCACGGGTTCCGGAAGAACTGCGAGGACTCGATCGCTTCGAGGCGCGGGAGAAGATCCTGAAACTGCTGGATACGGCGGGCCAACTGGAACGCGTCGACCCATACTCGCACGCTGTGCGTCAGTGTTACCGCTGCCAGACCATTGTTGAGCCCCGGCTCTCAGATCAGTGGTTCGTAAAGATGAGGCCGCTCGCAGAACCTGCGCTCAAGGCATATCGGGAAGGTCGTCTGCGCTTCGTGCCCGAGCGTTGGGGCAAGGTATACGAACACTGGCTGATGCAGATTCGGGACTGGAACATCTCGCGCCAGCTCTGGTGGGGACACCGAATTCCGGCCTGGTACTGTGAGCAGTGCGACCACATCACCGTGACGATGGACGAGCCGGCTTCGTGCGAGGGGTGCGGGGGCACCGTCCGCCAGGACGAGGACGTTCTGGACACCTGGTTTTCGTCTTGGCTGTGGCCATTCGCCACGTTCGCCTTTTCCAAGTCGCTCGGCAATGGGATCGACCCGCTGGAAGTGGTAGAGAGGTACGGATCTGATGCGTTCCGATTCACGATAGTAGCCGGAGCAGCGGCCGGCACTGACATGATCATGGATCGTAACGACCTGGACGGTACGTTCGCGGCCGGTCGCAATTTCGCCAACAAACTGTGGAACGTAGGCCGCCTGATCCTGGCCAACATCGGCAACGGTAGCGCGCCCGATACAATCGATCCGGCTCATCTGGAACTCGCCGATCGCTGGATCCTGTCGCGCTGCCAGCGAACCATCACTGCCATAACAGACGAGTTGCAGCGTTTCCGATTGAACGACGCCGCGAACGAGATCTATCACTTCGTTTGGGACGACCTGGCGGATTGGTATATCGAGCAGGTCAAGCCTCGGCTCTACGGCAGCGCAGACGGCGGTGACACCGCGCGAGCGGTTCTTCGTTACGTCTTCGAGGCCTCCTTGCGGCTGCTGCACCCGATTATGCCGTTCATCACCGAGCAACTGTGGGAGAGCCTGCCAGGACAGCGCGACGCACTGCTCGCCGCCGCATCATGGCCCTGTGCCAGTGATCCGTTAGAGGATGAAGAAGCAGAGCATCGTTTCGCACGGGTTCAATCCTTGGTTGGCGCCGTGCGGGCCGTGCGGGCAGAATACGGAGTCGCCCCCGGCAAGATGGTAACAGCCAGGGTTCAGCCGGCCAGCACCGATGCCCTCGAAGCGTTCAACGCGGAGCAGCACACCATCGAGCGTTTGGCCAAGATCGAGGCGCTCTCCATGGACGGAGGCGAGACCGACGGAATCGGCGCACACCAGGTGCTGCCCGACGGATCAACTGTCTTCGTACCGCTGGGCGACGCCATAGACGTAGCCAAGGAGTGCCAGAGACTGACAGGTGAGCTGCAGCGGCTCGAGAAGCAACTGGCCGGTGTCAAATCAAAGCTCGACAACGAGAATTTCGTAAACCGTGCACCGGGTGACGTAGTGGAGCGGGAGCGCGAAAAGGAGCGTTCGTGGCAGGAGCAGCGAGAAGCACTCGCCGCAAAGCTGCGTGTATTGGGCTGCTAGGAGTAGCCTGGGCATGTGCCACCATTCAGGATCCACCTGGGGGACCTCCCGACTACACAGCGCCAGTATTGCTCGCAGTCGTCCCCGATTCTGGTGCTATGCTGGACGGCTTCGAAGACGATGTCGAGTTCCAGTTTGACGAAGTGGTCTCCGAGCGCGCTGCCGGCGGGCTGGAGACCCTGATCCTGCTCTCGCCGCGGCCTGAAGAGCTGCGAGTATCGTGGAAACGCACACGGATATCGGTGAAGCCGAGAGAAGGGTGGCGCACGAACGCCATCTATCATGTCACGCTGTTGCCCGGTGTGGTCGATCTCCGCAACAACCGACTGGACTCCTCCAGGACAATCGTCTTCTCGACCGGCGGTCCCATTCCCGACACTCGAATGACTGGAGTCGTCGTAGACTGGGAAGCCGGAAGCGCGGCCCGGACTGCTCTGGTCGAGGCTGTTCTACTGCCGGATTCGCTGACCTACGTTACGCGGACTGATTCTAGCGGCGCCTTCCTGTTGTCAGAGGTACCGCGCGGCCCGTATCTCCGGAATACCACGATTGACCAAAACAACAACGGGATGCGGGACGTGAGGGAATCAGTCGATTCCGTCTCCATTCAACTCGACTCCGCAGCGGAGCACACGTTCTGGACCTTCGCCCATGATACCACGGGCCCCAGACTAAGCGGCGTCTCAGACCTGGACAGCCTGACCATACGCCTGACGTTCACGCAGATGCTGCCCCCCGGGGAGGCGCCTTCGGGTGCGATCCAGGTTCTCAGCCTGCCCGTTGCCGACTCGATCAGGGAAGAGCTGGCACAGGCCGAGACCGACTCTCTGAGAGCTGCCGGAGCCGACTCCCTACTTCCTGACACGACGGTGCAGGCACGCCCGGAAGCACAGGACACGGCAGTGACGGACGAGGCCGACTCCGCGACGGCCGACACGAGCCTAGTAACGCGCCTGCTAACGGAGCGCCCCAAGCTCAGCGACGTATTGTATGTGAGACTCGAATCCAACCTCACGCCCGGCGGACGCTACCTCCTAGTGGCACGGGTAGCCAACCTGCTCGGCGCCGTAGAAGAGTCACAGCAGTCGCTGGTAGTTGCCGAACCCCCGGATTCGACATGAGTGACGCCAGACGCCGTCTGCCTCCAGTCAACGATATTCTCATCGCTGCTGAGAACGCGGGGATTCTCGAACGGGCACCGCGCAGGCTCGTGGTTGACGCCATTCGCTCCGTGTTGCAGCGTGCGCGCGAGGAGGGATCTGGAGAGCCCCAAGGCGGCTGGATCGAAGCGGTTGAGCGGGACGTGACGGCCAGGTCTCGGCCATCGCTCACTCGGGTCGTGAACGCAACCGGCGTGGTGCTGCACACGAACCTGGGACGCGCTCCTCTTTCGCCGGCAGCGTTCCATGCGGCAGAGGCGGCTTTTGGCTACAGCGCCCTCGAGCTGGATCTGGAGTCTGGGAACCGGGGATCGCGCCAGGATCATGTGCGTTCCCTGCTCCAGGAGATCACGGGAGCTGACACCGGGATGGTTGTCACGAACGCAGCGGCCGCACTTCTCCTGCTCACGAGTTCCCTGGCTGAAGGCGGTGAGACGATAGTATCCCGCTCCGAGCTAGTGGAAATCGGCGGCTCGTTTCGGATCCCCGAGATCCTCAACAAGAGCGGCAGCGTCATGATCGAGGTGGGAACCACCAACCGCACGCGCGTCAAGGACTACCAGCTGGCACTCAGTCCCCGGACTCGCCTCATTCTCAAGGTGCACCAGTCCAACTTCAGGGTAATAGGATTCGCGGAAGAGGCTTCGGTCGGGGAACTCGTGGAACTCGGGCGTCACCGGGGTATCCCCACGGTACACGATGTAGGAAGTGGTTTGCTGCTGGATCTGAACGAGTGGGGGCTGACCGGTGAGCCGATGGTTCAAGAATCCGTCGCGACAGGGGCAACCGTGGTCTTCTCGGGCGACAAGCTGCTTGGGGGACCTCAGGCAGGAATCATAGTTGGCCCGAGCGAGGTGATCGAACGAGCGGCGGCTAGCCCCTTGGCGCGTGCGCTGCGCCCGGACAAGCTGACTTTGGCTGCGCTCGAAGCGACTCTAGCGCACTACAGAGATCCCGTCAAAGCGGTGTCTGAGATCCCGACTCTGGCGATGCTCACGGCGAATCCAAGAGATCTCGCGGATAGGGCCACAAAGCTGTCGGCTGAGTTGGCTGGGAGCAGCACCGAACCGGGGACGTCAGCGGTTGGGGGAGGCGCTTTTCCGGGAGTTGAGATTCCCACCACGCTCGTTCGCGTTAACACTGAATCACCCGATTCATTGCTGGAGAGCATGAGACGGCACGATCCTCCGGTGATAGCGAGGGCTTCGGAAGCTGGCGTAGTATTGGATGTGCGTACGGTGCACGACGATGAATTCGCGATAATAAGGTCGGCGATAGAGTCGGGCGGAGCTGATTAGGCTGTAGCGGGATTGTGTGGAGGGCGTCAACTGGTGAGATTGCGCGGGTCGTTGCACCGATTTGGACAAGCAAATTACGGAGGATTCTCGAGTGGACATGAGGATTGCGTGCACAGTGACGCTGCTCGCAGCTGCAATCGGCGGCGCCACGGTGGCACAAGAACCAGAAGTTGCTGCGCAAGATTCGGCCGCGGTAGAGAGCCTGTTCATTGACGTCGCCGTGGGAGATGTCGTGATGGGCAGTCTGACGGCGGAGGATGACACCCTCTCGGACGGGTCGCACTTCAAGTTGTACCTCCTGACCGGTGTTGCGGGCGACTCGATCACCATCTCACTCGCTTCGCTCGATTTCAATACGTACTTGTTGTTGGCAGATTCAACGGACGAAGTTATCGATAGCGACGACGATACTGGTGGATCCTGCAACTCTCACCTGAACTTTGTGTTACCGGGCAGCGGACGTTACATCATCTACGCAACGTCGACGTATAGCCGACGCGTTGGCGAATACCAACTTTCGGTCACCAGGGGTATGCAACCACCCACCGGCACGAGGCGTTGCAGTGGTTTCTTTGAGGCCAAGGGCACCGTCTCCGTGGGCGATTCTGTCGCGGGCACTCTCGGTCCGCCGGACGATTCGAAGCTGGGACAGAGCTATTTCCAGGTTTGGGATCTTTCGGTGCCGGCCGGTATCACAGTGACCGTCGATCTGATATCGGATGATTTCGACGCAAGGCTCAGACTCTACAGGGGGTTCGCCGCCGCCCTGGCCGGTGACGACGACGGCGGCGGGAAGTGCAACGCCCGGATCGTGCTCACGTCAGAGGGTCATCCGTACAAGTTGGTGATGAACACGGGCAAGGCGGACGAGACGGGAAAGTACGTGTTGAAAGTGACTGAGGGGGCGTTGCCCGTAACACAGAAGTCCGAGTGTAGCTGAGCAGGCAGAGACCACTAGCCCAAGGGACGTAGGGAGGAGTTGACATGCGGGTGGCCGTGTTTGCCTCCGGCGGCGGGACAAATCTCCAAGCGCTCTTAGACGCGTGCCGGGGTAACACCCCGGCACGCGTCGTGTTGGTGGCGAGCAACCGGGCGGACGCAGGGGCACTCGAACGGGCTCGAAAGGCAGGTGTCGAGACCCACGTAATCGAAGATCCGGCTAACGGCTCAGCAATGACAGCGATGTTGCGAGAACACGAGGTGGACTTGGTGGTTCTCGCAGGGTATCTCAAACTCGTGCCCGGAGACGTCGTGAGCGAGTTGGAGGTCCGCATGATCAACATCCACCCTGCGCTGCTACCTGCGTTTGGAGGAAGTGGCATGTATGGGATGAGGGTGCACCGCGCGGTACTCGCATCGGGTGCAACCCTGAGTGGTGCCACTGTACACCTCGTCTCCGCCGAGTACGATCGGGGGCCGATCGTGGCTCAGTGGCCAGTGCCCGTCGCCGCCGGCGACACAGAGGAAGATCTACAGAAGCGGGTCCTGGAAGTGGAACACCAACTGCTCCCGGCAGTCGTCTTGGCTGCAGCACGATCTGGCGGAGTCATGAGGTTGCTGCCAGCGGGGAGCTCTTTTCTGGCGGCTTCGGAAACAGCGTCCGTTGCGGACTCACTTCTCACTTCAGACTACAGCGAAAAGGCATAAGGAGGAATAGTGCCACGCGCACTAATCTCGGTTTCGGACAAACGGGGAGTCGTGGAATTCGCCCGCAGACTGAGTGACCTGGGCTGGGAGATCGTTTCAACCGGGGGCACCGCTGCTGCCCTGGCGGAAGGTGGCGTGAGCGTCACGCCCGTCGAGAAAGTGACAGGTTTCCCGGAGATCTTGGACGGCCGCGTGAAGACGTTGCACCCGGCCGTACACGGGGGCCTATTGGCTCGACGCAACGTGAGCGCTCACATGAACGCACTGAAGGAGCACGGACTTGCCCCAATCGACCTCGTGGCAGTCAATCTCTATCCGTTCCGTGAGACCGTCGCCAAGCCAGACGTGAAGTTGGAAGATGCCATAGAACAGATCGACATCGGCGGGCCGTCGATGCTTCGTTCAGCGGCGAAGAATCATTCTCACGTCCTGCCCGTCGTCGACCCACGGGATTATGACCCCGTTATCGAAGCTATAGCTACCCGGAACACCGACTACAGCCTCAGACGCGAGTTGGCGGCCAAAGTATTTAGCCACACTGCCGGGTATGACGCAGCCATAGCCGCCTATTTGAGCCACGACGCCGACCTGTTCCCGCCCGTCGTGAGCCTGGTTATGGAACGCGTGCAGGAGCTGCGCTACGGAGAGAATCCACAACAGAAAGCCGCTCTCTACTCAACCCGTGAAGGTAGAGGCGTCGACGTTATGACGCAGCTCCACGGCAAAGAGCTGTCCTTCAACAACCTGCTGGACATAGAGGCGGCCAGCCTGGCGGTAGCGCCCTGGCCGGACCGGCCAGCGTGCGCGGTTATCAAGCACACTACGCCCTGCGGCGTAGCACTCGGTATGACCACCGAAGAAGCATACCGGAGAGCTCTCGCGACCGACTCGAAATCGGCGTTCGGCTCTGTGGTTGGTTTCAACACAGTTGTGGGACCGGAGACGGCGCAAGCTATGGCAGATCTCTTTGTGGAAGCTGTCATTGCCCCCCGTTTCCAGGACGAGGCGCTCGAGATCTTCCAGCGCAAGAAGAACCTTAGAGTCGTGGAGTTCCCGTTGCCCGACAAGAGACGCGCCTTCGATTACAAGAGGGTTCGCGGCGGCTTCCTGGTACAGGATCGTTTTGCATATATGGCGGACGAATCCCGGTGGAAGACGGTGACCAAGAGAGAGCCGAGCGACGCGGAGTTCCGCGACCTGCGGTTCGCGTGGGCGGCGGTGTCAAGCGTCAAGTCCAACGCGATCCTGCTGGCCAAGGAGGAAGCTGCAATCGGGATCGGGGCCGGCCAGATGAGCCGCGTGGATTCGTCGTTCATCGCCGTGCACAAGGCACGGGATGCCGGTCACGACCCGGCGGGATCGGTGCTAGCCTCAGACGCATTCTTCCCGTTTGCAGACGGCGTGGAGCAAGCGGCGTCGGCTGGGGTTACCGCGATCATCCAGCCAGGCGGCTCCATCAGAGATGAAGAAGTCATCGCAGCGGCAGACGCTCACGGTGTCGCGATGGTGTTGACGGGCATCCGGCAGTTCCGCCACTAAGAAGCGACAATGACATCCGGACCAGCTACTGCCCCCGAACGGCCGCCGTACGCGCTTGCGGCGATCGTATCAGCAGGGATTCTGGCGCTGTACGTAATCACAATCGCGCCCACCACCCAATTCTGGGACACCTCGGAGTACATAGCAGCGGCCAAAGTGTTGGGAATTCCTCATCCTCCAGGCAACCCTCTGTTCGTAGTGTTGGCAAATGTGTGGGGACAGATCCCGCTGGTCGAGCACTACGCGCTTCGGATAAACCTCTTCTCGGCAGTGTGCAGTGCCGTTGCATCGGGGTTTCTCATCCTCGTAGCCGAGCGCTTGTTGCGGAACATCATTCGCAACCGACTCGCGCGTTACGCTGCGGCAGTGGCCGGCATCATCACAGGTGCAACGTCGTTCACCGTTTGGAATCAGTCCGTGGTGAACGAGAAGGTGTATACCCTGAGCCTATTGGCCATCGGGATCATATTGTGGCTCGGCATTCAGTGGGCCGACCGTCAAGCGGGAGCCAAGCGCGACGGGCTCTTGATCACGATCCTCTACCTGCTGGCCTTGACGTCCACCAATCACACAATGAGCCTCCTGGTCGCGCCGGCTATCATGGTGTTGGTTGCGGCAACTCTGTGGTACGAAGACGCGGATGCGGGTGAATGGGCCAAATGGCTCGTATTCTGCTCCATCGCGGTAATGTTTGTATTCCTCCCCGGTGTGCTCAATAGGGGCAGTGCATCGCGTTATCTCTTGACTGCGGTGGTGATCGGCGGTCCCGTCGTGTGGGCCTGGC
>JARRLJ010000069.1:0-3209 GCA_037387025.1 Gemmatimonadales bacterium | reverse complement strand
GGCGGTCCCGTCGTGTGGGCCTGGCACACGCGTCAGGTGGGGTTTGCACTACTTGCTCTATGCGTCGGAGTTTTCGGGTTGTCGCTCTACGGAGTGCTGCCAATCAGGGCAGGACTTTTCCCGCCCATAAACGAAGGTGAGCCGACCACTTGGGATTCCTTCATAGCGGTTTTGGACCGAGAACAATACCAAAAAGGGCCACTACTGCCGCGTCAAGCTGACGCGTTCTGGCAGTACGTCAACTACTTCCAATACTTCTCCTGGCAGTTCGGGAGGGACTGGGAAGGAGCCAGAAGGGCGTTAGCCGTTCTGTTTGGTGGGGTTGGCCTTCTTGGCGGCATCTGGCACTGGTGGAAGGATCCGAAGCGTGCCGCTGCGATAACCACACTGATGATCACTGTCAGCCTACTACTAGTATTCTACCTGGACTTCAAGTACGGCTATTCGGTACGCTCCGGCGAAAACTTGCTGCGCGAAGTTCGCGAGCGTGACTATTTCTTTGTTGCATCGTTCCTGCTCTGGGGTTTATGGGTAGCCCTGGGGTTCGCAGCCATTCTGCAGTGGGGAGCCAATTACCTCGGGGAGCGCCTCAAGGCGGATGCAAGGTGGCTTGCCACGACGCCGCTGCTGGTCATCTGCTTCATACCCGTCGCGGGCAACTGGATGAGTGCCTCGAGACGGGGTGAGACGCTGCCAAGAGACATCGCCTGGGACATAATACAGTCGGTGGAGCCCTACGGCATACTGATCACTGCGGGCGACAACGACACCTTCCCGCTCTGGTACATACAGGAAGTAGAAGGCGTGCGCCGCGATGTGATTGTGGCCAATCTGTCGCTGATGAACACCAGATGGCACATCCGGCAGATCAAGCGGCACGAAGTCATTCCGTTCGATACCGCGACCGCGATCCCACCATACCGTGGCCGGTCGTGGCCGGTCCCCGATGGATCGGCGCTGTCGCTCAGCTACGGACAACTCGATTCCCTGCCCCCATACTATCAACTGGGCGAGGGGCAGGTATTCCAGAGCGGGCAGATCAGGGCAACTCTGCCCAGCGTCCTGGAGCGGGCCGACATCATCACGCTTCAGCTGATCCAGGACAACATCGGCCAGAGACCCATTTACCTATCACGCACGACTGGCGGATACGGCGAGCAAACGGGGCTCGCACCGTACCTCCTCGGGCAAGGCCTGGTGCGCCGCCTCATGCCGCAAGCGGTGGAGCACAGCGATAACGTGATTCAGGTCAGTAGTCTGGGTTGGGTTGACATGAGGCGCACTGCGACCCTGCTGTTCGAGGTCTACCATCCCGAATCGGCCGCTCGCGAACGTCCACTCGGCTGGATAGACCAACCATCTGAGACGATCCTCACATTGTACGCACTCACGTACGGCATGTTCGGACAAGTCCTAACCACCTGGACTCAGGATTCCAGCGACGCGGCAGCAGATTCAGCCGTGGTCGGACTGGCAAACCAGGCCACCGATCTGGCTGAGCGGATATTTGCGAACACGAGTTTCGGGCGGTTGCAGCCATCCCAATAGGTGGGAGACCCGATTACGTCACGGGTCTCTTCGTGCACCAAAACCATCCAAGCACAGCCGGTTAGCTCTGGCCCACAAGGTACTTGACCCCAAGTGCCCGGACGGCAAATTCCGGCTAACAAAGCCAGCCACAGACCATGACCACCATACTCGACCGGCTCCGAGAAGTACTGGCACCCGAGTACCACGTGGAGGAGGAACTCGCCAAGGGCGGTATGGGAATCGTCTTCCGGGCACGCGAGGTTCTGCTCGACCGGCCGGTCGCGATCAAGATCATCCGTCCTGAGTTGGCCAGTGCGCGAGCCGCCGACAAGTTCTTGAGAGAGGCCCGCATCCTGGCGAATCTGCGGCATCCTAACGTGGTGCCGGTTCACCGAGCGGGAGAGGTTGAGGGGTTCTTCTACTATGTGATGGAGTTCATCGAGGGCGAAACGCTCGCCGATCGATTGGAAAAAGGTCCGCTTCCACGAGCAGAAGCCTTGAAGTTGGGTCGGGATCTACTCGCCGCACTCGAGGCCGTTCACTCGGTGGGCGTGGTGCACCGAGACATCAAGCCCAGCAACATCCTGCTGATTGGCGACCGTGCAGTGCTCACCGACTTCGGGATCGCCAAGCCATCCGTTGATCCTTCAACTGCTCCGCCGAGACCGGGACGGGTTGTTGGAACCGTAGGTTACATGCCGCCGGAACAGGCGTTCGGGTGGAACGTCACGCCCCGAACCGATTTGTTTGCGGCTGCGGCCGTTGTCTACGAAGCGTACACCGGAAGACGCTGGGGAGATCAGATGCCTGATCGTCGTCCCAATTGGGGCGGGATCCCGCGGACCATCACTCCTGTTTTGCGGCGGGCGCTGACGTGGCGACCGGAGGAACGCTGGCCCGATGCCGCGTCGTTCCGAAGGAAGCTCTGGAGAACCCGGACCCGCAGGTACCGGCAACGAGCGTTCTTACTGACCGTGGGTGCGCTGGTGGCCGGAGCAGTCGCAGTGCTGGTCCTCCTGCCTAGCAATGAGCTTCCGCTCACAGACGTAACTGTCCTGCCGTTCGAAGCTGGGAATGGAATCGGTTCCGACCTGACCGAACGATTGACGAGTCTGACCGAGCAAAACCTGGGTGGTTTCGTAACTGTAACTGCCTCGTATCGCGCGCACGAGCTGTGGAACAAGAGCGGTCAATCGATGGACTCAATCGGGAAGCGTGACCTGGAAGAGATCGGCACGCGGGCCGCGGTTCATGCTGTTGTCACCAGAGACTCGGCGGATACGGCCATCACGATCGAGGTCATCGATCAAAGCAATGCCGTCCAACGGGCTAGCGCGGTTCACATGCGAGGCGAGCGAACGCTGGAAGCAACTGGACACGTTCTGGGAAGGAGTGTTGCCGCCGTGCTAGCTCCAAACAGGCAATCTGAATTTCGCGGACTACCGCTTTCCGACCTGGATGAGGCAACGACGGCGTACCTGGATGGACTTGAGGCCTTCAAGCGCAACGCTTTTTATGCGGCAACGGATCACTTCCACACGGCCATGAGCCTCGACACGACATTTGGACAGGCCCAGTGGTGGCATCAGAACGCCTGGCGCTGGCTGATGACAGGTGAACCGGCGCCCGACGCAGACCTCGAGAGATTGTTCGAACAGCAAGGCGAGGATCTCTCGGAA
>JARRLJ010000068.1:0-6775 GCA_037387025.1 Gemmatimonadales bacterium | reverse complement strand
TATGCCCGGTGTGAAACTAACGGATGCAGTGTAGTAGCCGGAGTTGCCCTTCACGAGCCCATACTTGATTGGCGTTGGATTGACGTATTCCCTGACAGGGTGATCGGGAATGTCACTTATATGCTCACCGGTCGTCGTGTTAGTGCCTATGGCCCAGAGTTCGAAATGCGTGATGAATGCCGCCAACTCACCGGATGTGTATGTTGAGACTGTGTATATTGTCGGATTGGGCCAGCTCGGAACTCCGGAGTTTCCGTGGAAACACTGCGTCGAGTAGCCGTATGCAAAGGGGCCAAGAAGCGTTGTGAGCAGGAATACAAGGATGTGTTTATTCATTGGTTGGCTACTCCCGCGCTATCGTTTTCTGGATTTGTGTGTGATGCCTGGTCACCAAAGCAACTCTGCTTGGTGAGTGAGAAAACAACTTTGCGATGCTGTCTAGCGACATTGTCATCATCGTCTATTGAGACGACTGACGTCATCGTAGAGGCGATCTTGTTGTCGATGTAGTCACTTAGTGCTTGTCGTCCAGCTGGTGTTAATCGCGTAAGTAGAACGTTGTACTCGCGCTCCAACAGCGCTTCAGCATCAGTTCTTAGATCCCTTTGTTGTTGGAGAGCAATATCTATGTCTCCACCTACTGCATTCCGGTCTATAGATGAACACACAGCTTCATGCGTTATGCGTTCAAGTTCACTGCGTTGTTCTTGAATGGATTGGGCAGCGGAATCAACTAACTTCTGATCTTCGGAAGATAGCGCGAGCTGTCGCGGGAATCCGAAGTATGCGTTAAGGCGTTCTTGCCGGGGAATGTCGTCTGGATCGATAGATCCGTCTACAACTCTTCTGTTGTTTCTTACTGCGGTCTGGAACGCGATGATTTCTTTCATAGAAATCTGATCGCTACTAAGCGCGTCGTAGTCTGAGGCAGCAAAGGCCTCTAACATGGTGAGCAATGGTATTGCTGACGCGGCTAGTGTGCATATCGCACGAACTCGTGAACAGTTGTGGGTCATTGGTCTTGCCTACTGGATTTCGCTGATTTTGTGTGCTGACGATCAGCGCAGCACCTCCACCGCCATGACCATACTAGAAGGCGACCTTCGTCACTGTGCAATTTCATCCACAAACAGAACACCTACCTGGCGCGTTCCCAGCCATCAATATCTGGGTGCTCCTTCGAGATCCGTGTTAACACGCTCCTGGGCGTTTACCTACAGACCTCGATCAAAAAGTGGATCACCATTCACTAGCCCCACATGCCTGCAGTGCAGTAGGCGCCAGGAACGGCCTCTGTGGGGCGTCGTTCAGCTCATTGGGAGGATCCGAGCGCTACCAACACGCTAAGATATCTCTCACGCTCAAGCGTTTGGCAGATGCAGTGAAATATCGGTATGTTCGTTCCAACCCAAAACTGCGTTCAACGCAGACTCCTCCTATTGTTGAAGGGACTGATTTTGCTCACGTGTTCATCGACCAGTGCCCTGCCACATCTATCAAGCGGCCGGAGCTAGAGACGCTCCTGAACACATGCTCACATGGTGACGAGCTGCTGGTTTCCTCGATTGGCCAAATATCAAGCAATCTAAAGAACCTGCACGATGTAATCACCAGACTGTTGGCACGTGGCACGACAGTTCATTTCGAAAAGGAAGCGTTGTCATTTGCCTCAGGCCAGGACGAAGACGGCACCCTGGCGCTACTGAGCGCATTGGCTGAGTTTGAACGAGAATTGGACCTGGAGTGTCGTCACGAGCGACTAGAAGACGCGAGACGCCAAGGTAAACTCGGTGCACCCAGAAAGCTGAGTGATGTTCAGATTTCTGAGGTAGTTTCCGCGTACAAACAAGGAACTTCGATTTCCGCCCTGGCGCGCGGGTACGACGCTACGCGGAAGACCATCAACTCGGCATTGAGATCACGCGGCGTCAAATAGATCTCCCTGCGCAACCGCGGGTGAAATTTCAGGCACCAGCTCCGCGATTCCATCGGCAGACATATCACGAAGCTCCTTTGGCTCGAGTTTGTGTAAGCCTCCTCCGTAGACTCGTCCGCTCTTCAGAAACTCATCTTCCCGGATGCCGTTTAGGTGTTCCCAGATACGTCTGATGATGTCGGGCTTGGTATCGATGAGATGAGACAACAACTCGGTTGGGTACAGCATCAGATAGACGTTAGTTGCGGTCGCATTTGAGTGATTCAAAATGAATCGAAACGGGCGGGATCCTTTCCTCTGCCGTCCCATATAGGTGCAGATGATCGGTGCCGCTGGCCGGTCTTCTTGTGTGTACCATGGAGACCGCGTACGACAGAGGTATCTTTCAGATACTGCCGACTCCCCTTCCCTACCTTCCTCAAGATACTGCCAAAGATTCGGATACTTGGTCTTGATCGTTACTTCAGGAAGTTTCGTATCGAGGAGAAACAACTGTTTGTCTAGCAGGGGTTCTCCCGAAGCGCCGGCTTGTACCTCGTCTCCTGGTATGTGCCGAGAGCTCGGCAACACTGGTCGGAAGCACTCAATAGGCAAAGAGAGTTCCTGTATCTTCTCCCTGGACATGATGAAGAAGCGATTGTCTCCGGTCGCCAAGCCTCGCTTGATCTTGAATAGATCACCCAGAGTAAGGCAGTTGGGTCAAGTCGCTCCAACACCCGGAGCAACTGACTGCAGAGGAGCAATTCGACTTGGGCCACTTCCTGCGGGCCTTCTTCATTACCCGCCAAAACGAGTACTTCCAGGTGCAGAAAGGGCTGCTAGATCGAAACTTCACAAACGCAACTGCGCAGGCGATTGAAATGATCCTCAGCACGGAATGGGCAAGGGCGTGGTGGCATGCCAATGGCGGCGGCGGCTGGCTAGCCGCCGACTTCAGTGCTCATGTGGAGAGCTTTATGGGTCATCAGCCCGCATCAGGGATCGTCACGTTGCTACACGTCCCGCGCGGTGAGAGTCATCCCTGAAAGTTTCCTGACCATTCCCAGGTGACGCATCCGCTTCTACGCTCTCCACATCCATACACGAGGGGATGCGATGAACTAACGGAATGGTCGCCCCCCTTCTATGGCGGCGGAGTCGGAGGCCACTCATTGATCACACCACCGCTATCGAGTGACCCGACCGCAGCCACCCATGAGGAAAGTGTGCAATTTTCAACCGCCACGAATGTGCAATTTTCAGCCGGCGTTGACAGCTGGGATGGCATCATCAACCGGGTTTAGTGGAACGCCCATCCCCCATTAATGGGGTAGAGCCTCGATCACGCAGACGTGTGGATGTCCGGTGGAGATGGTGGAGGCGGCGGCAATCACAATAACTTCCAAATCAACGACTTAAAGCGCTTGCCGCCAAGAATACCCCCGCAAATACCCCCACGGGAGCCTGTTAGGACCTGATACGGTTCGCGGGTGTACACGGCGCACGATTGGCTCGCGCGTCTCACGCATCTCCGGGCAATTGACCTCTGAAACAGCTAGACCACCCGGCCATCATCGCTCGGTGGAATCCATTCCCACCAATCGCGACTTTGGCGCCAGCAACCGGTACCAGCGCCATCAACCAGAGAACACGCCGCTCTATCCCATCGTCGAACAGCATCTGCCGACCCTGCGGGATGATCTCCAGCGGCACGAGAACTCGCTGCCACGCTTTGTGCTTAGCGAGTTCAAGGATTACCTGCGCTGCGGGCGGCTCGAGTACGGTTTCGTGCGCGTGAAGTGCAATGGCTGCCGCCACGAACACCTGGTCGCGTTTTCCTGCAAGCGACGGGGCTTCTGCCCTTCGTGCGGCGCTCGGCGGATGATCGAGACCTCGGCTCACCTCGTCGACCATGTCTTTCCGGAAGTACCCGTTCGCCAGTGGGTCCTGAGCTTCCCCTGGCCACTCCGCTTGCTGTTCGCCAGTCGACCGGACGCGCTCGGCCGCTGCCTCTCGGTCATCATTCGCGCCATCCAGACTGATCTGGCCCACCGGGCAGGACTCGCGGCCAGCAGCAGCGCTCGAACGGGAGTTGTTACCCTGATCCAGCGGTTCGGCTCCGCCCTGAACCTGAACATCCACCTGCATATGCTGATTCTGGATGGGGTCTATACCCTGGAGCAGAACGGACCGCGATTCCGTCGAGTTGGCGCGCCTCAAGCACAGACCCTCGAGCGTCTGTTGAATCGCCTCATCCACAGGATCCTGCGCAGGCTCACTCGCGACGGGCTCCTCATCGAAGACCCCGAGCAGCCCTGGCTCGATCTGGAACCCGCGGACACACTCGATCATCTGAACGCCGCCTCAATCCGCTATCGCGTCGCGGTGGGACAGGGGGCTGGTGGCAAAACCCTCACCCTTAAGAACCCCGCACTGGCCCGGGCCGACTCAGAACCCAAGCCGTTCACCGCCAATCGGAACGGGTTCTCGCTGAACTGCGCCGTCGCCTGCCAAGCGCATCAGCGCGATCGACTCGAGCGGTTGTGCCGGTACATAACGCGTCCCGCACTGTGCCTCGAGCGGCTTTCAACCAACGCAGCCGGGCAAGTGGTCTACCAACTCAAGAACCCGTTCCGGGACGGCACGACACACATCCTGTTCAGTCCCCAGGACTTTGTCGCACGGCTAGCCGCCCTCGTACCACGCCCGCGGTCCAATCTCATTCGTTATCACGGCGTCTTCGCCCCGGGTTCGCCCATGCGCCAAGCGATCGTACCGACAACAGCAAGCCTCCGGCAGCGACGAAAACACAAAGGCCCGACCGCTGCGCCCGCAACCCTGCAGAGCGGACCGGCAGAACCGCCCATCAACAACAGCGATACGCCCACCGCGCCGCTGACCTGGGCGCAGCGCTTGAAGCGTGTGTTCGAAATCGACATCACCCTCTGCCCGTTCTGCGGCGGACAGCTTCGTGTCATTGCCGATATCACCGATCCAGAGCTCATCGCCAAGATCCTCGATCACGTCCATAGCCGCGCTCCCCCAGGCTTACCGCCCGCCCGGGCCGAGCCGCGCACTACCCCTCTTGATCTATTCGGCGAACCCTAAAAGCCTTCGTCAGCAGGCGCGCCTGTACTTCCCATCTGCGAGCTTCACCATTCCCCTGACCACGCGTCCGCCAAAACACTGCTTCGCGGTGAGACATCCGAGGGCCTCTTCGGCGCTCCCTCAAATCCAGCCTGCGACACAACGCACACCCACTGACCCCGATACAGAACACCTACATCAAAAGGACCCGTTGAAATTCCTATTCTCAACGGAACTCTTGGTGGTCAGCGAACGAAACCAGCGGGACGCGCGTCAGAGCCTGGCAAACATTGCCCCGGCGGGCGCGCGCCTGCTGTCCGACGCTGAATCGGTGATGCATGACTTTTTTACCACGCTACCGATCAATGGGCTGGGCGAGTCCGAATTTGCTGAATTCAGACGCCGTTTGCTGGACTTCAAATCTACGCAAGCGCGCAACCGTCAGGGGAGAATCTGATGCCGTTAAGAGTGACGTTCGAGCTGGAGGATGAGGATCTCGCGTACTTCCAGAGCAACATGCGCATTGCCCAGAGGCGCGCGGCGGCAATGCCGGCCGAGGACGTGTTGCGCGCCGCAGAGCTGCACATGGTGGAAGCTGGCACCCGGAAGCTGCCGAAGTTCGTCGAGGAACGCGTAACGAAACTGGGTGCGCTCATCGAAATGATGCGTGACGAGGAGTGGCGCCTGCCCGAGGCTGAGCGTAAGAACGTGCTGGCGGCGCTGGTGTATTTGAGTGAGCCGGAAGATCTCATTCCCGACGAGGTGCCGGTGCTCGGCTATGTGGACGACGCGATCATGATCGAACTCGTCGTCAGGGAAATGAAACCGGAGATCGATGCGTTTGTGGATTTTTGCCGATATCGCGAACGATTCCACAGCCAGAACCCGAACCTGTCGCGCGAGCAGTATCTGGCGATCAAACGCCGCGAGTTGCACGAGCGCATGCGGCGCCGTCGCGAGAAGCGCTTCAGCGGGTCGCAGGGGTCCGGGCGGCCCCGCTTCCGGCTGTTTTAGCAGGCAGCGTGTCTTGTCAGGGGCGCCTAGATGCCACAGTTTGCCGGGTCCGGATCCGGTGTCGGCGGGCCCAACACCTTGAGTCGACTTTCCACCGCGTCGACATAGTCGCGCGCCCACTCGAGAGAAATCCACGCGCGGCGAAAACCCGGGTAGTCGCGGACATTCGTCGCCACGCCATCAACGAAGACGTTTCCCCCGCCGGCGCCGACCAGCAAGCGGTCCGTGTGCCACCGCATGAAGTATCGAAATGTATAAGCCCATACGAGATTGTTGAAGACAGTACGGTCCGTGACGCTGAGGTCGTCCCCCACGCAGCCGCGCTGCCAGACGTCGGCGTTGGCTGCAATCGAGTCTCGAATCGAGGCTTCCACCTCCGCCGCCGCGGTAAATCGCTCCGCCATTGAAGCGTCCCGGGTCAGGCGCAATTCGTAGCCAAGCAACAGCAGACTGACGATTACTCCGATGATCCCTATGGTTTCCAGCCACGCCCGTAGATCCACGCCAAGCCCTTATCAGCATCACTGTCCCGCTAATCTACCCAGTCTCGGCTGTCGTCTCAAACCGTCTGCAAATCCGCGGCGAGGGCGCGGCCGAGGGCGGCAGGCATTTCATCCCCAGATCTGTTGCTTTGCTGGCCTCGCCATCAGCGTTACGATTGGGCGATGAACGTCCGCTCAACCATCTTCGTTCTTGCTGGCGCCGCCTTACTGATGTCAGCCGATGTCGAAGACTCGCTTCGCTTCCAGCGGATTATGG
>JARRLJ010000067.1:0-11704 GCA_037387025.1 Gemmatimonadales bacterium | reverse complement strand
CTTCGTGCCGGTGTTAGAGCGAGTCTCCACGTCCAGACCCCTGACGAGCGGCGTGGTCGCAACCCTGCGCCGGTGGTTCAACAAGGCACCGTTTGCCATCATAGCGATCTCAGGTCTGACTCCTTTGCCGTTCTGGCCTTTCAAGGCGATGGCTTTCGCCGACGGTTACCCGTTGGGGCGCTACTTGGCCGCGGTCGCTGCGGGTCGTTTCCCCCGTTACCTGCTTCTGGCCTGGTTGGGTCTAATCATCAACATCCCCATGTGGGTGTTGGTTGTGGCTTTCGTGATTCTCCTGCTTCCTTCACTGAGGTTGATACCATGGCAACGGCGAAACGCGAACTGACATTTCTACTGGCGGAACCGGAGCGCCGGGTGCTGCGAGCCATAGCGGCCCGCATACCACAGATCTTCCACTCGAATCACCTTACGGCAATCGGTGTGTTGGCCTCCGTTGGGGCAGGCATCGGCTACGCCATGTCAAGCCTCGACATACGCTGGCTTTGGCTCGCCAGCGCGATGCTGATAGTGAACTGGTTCGGTGACAGCCTCGACGGCACACTCGCTCGAGTACGAAAAGCGGAGCGTCCCAAGTACGGGTACTACCTAGATCACATCGTCGACGCGTTTTCGACCGCCGTGATCGGAATCGGCATCGGGCTGTCGCCGTTCGTGAGTTTCCCTATCGCGATGCTGCTGGTGGTCCTGTACCTGGCGTTGTCGATCAACGTGTATCTGGAATCGCACGTATTCGGGGTTTTCAAGCTGGCCTATGGGATGGTCGGTCCGACGGAGGCCCGTATCATACTTATCGTGATCAACACACTGTTGATACTCTGGCCCGCGACCCAGCAAGTACCCGTTTGGATCACCAACCTGGTTGGCAACGCGGTAGCGACACTGCTCGCGGTCGGGATGTTGATCACGCTGGCGGTGAGGTTCGGCAAGAATCTTCACCGCCTGGCCAAGATGGAGCCACGCAAGCAGCTCGGGTTCTAGCAACCGGATAGTTTCGGGGCTCACCCGCTGGAGCGGGGCGCGATGAGCACAGCAGTGCCCCCAAGGGGAGTCGAACCCCTGTCACCACCTTGAAAGAGTGGTGTCCTGACCGCTAGACGATGGGGGCAGATAGCACGGAACGCTGACCGACTGCCGGAGGCGACGCGACGATAGCGGTAACGGGATTCGAACCCGTGTTTCAGCCTTGAGAGGGCTGCGTCCTAGTCCCCTAGACGATACCGCCAGAGAGCCCGTCCGTCCGGATGAAGCTAACCAATATCACCGTGCAACCGTGCCGTACGCAAGCCGCCATGTGCTGCGCAAAGCCCTTCCCGCGGAAGACCGCTTCTTCTGCCAAACAAATCCCGTAGATGTTGTGGACTCTCGGGACTCCAGCGAACACGCAGTGCAGTTCTGCTGGGCTAAATACATATCATACAATATGTTACTGCTGTCCCCTGACCTTCCCAAAGCCATTCCGGCCGTCAGATTCATTTTCATCACAAGTTAACGTATTCTTCATACTGGCGTGGTAAAGCTTCATAGTCACCAGCGTGGGGCTCTTGCTGACGTTGGTGATCGCCTAGGGAGTTCAGTCGAAGGTCAACCAAAGCGCCGTCCAGTTGTGTACTGACCCCGACCAGTCACGTCCATCTCTTTGGGGTTCTGAGTTGGGCATTACCGTATTTGCGGCCACGTCGTAGTTTCCCTTCTTTGGCGCGGCAGAGGTCGCAGGCAAGACCGTCGTATTCCAGGAGAAGCGAACCATGACAAGCCCAGCGCAATCGGTCTCCAAGGCCACCGAGTGGAAGCACGTTTCGCTGATCGTCGTTTCGGGGCTACTCGTGTTCGAAACACTGACCGGTCTCTTCATCTGGTTGTTGCCGTTCAGCGTGACGAATCAAGTGAACGTGCTGCTTCACACGATTGTTGGCTTGGTCTTCATAATCCCGTTTGCGTGGTATCAGGTACGCCATTGGCTCATCTACAGGCCGACCAAGATGAACCACTACAAACTGACCGGCTACTTCTCCCTGGCAGCAACGTTGGTCGTAGCAGTGTCAGGCCTGGTACTCACATTCCAGGCAGTGTTCACGACCAGGATCAGTTACGCATGGGATCTCGTGCACATTGTCTCGACGGTCGCCCTGATGGCATCGGTCCTGCCACACGTCATCGCCATCGTCGTCCGCAATCTCAAGGGGCGCCAGCCGGAAACCGCCAATGTCCGCGCGGCCGAGAAGCGGTTCGCCTGGGGAACGGCAATAGTCGCGATTCCTCTCTTCGTGATCGTCGGGCTGGCGGCGTACGCTTACGAGCCCGTAGCGTTCACCAACGCGTTTCCTCCAGATTACGTGACTCCATGGGGAGCAGACCGGCCTTTTGCCCCGAGTCTGGCTCGTACCAGTACAGGGGGAGCTTTTGACAGTCGTTCACTGGGGGGGTCGGAGTCGTGCGGCTCCGCTGGATGTCACGAGGAAATCCTGAAGGAGTGGCAAGTAAGCGCCCATCGCTACTCGGCGATGGACGTGGCATTCCAGAAGGTGCAAGCCATCATGGGTGAGCAGAACGGAGCCGAGTCCACTCGCTACTGCGGCGGATGTCACGACCCCATCTCACTGTTTTCCGGTACCAAAAACATATTCACCGAAGACCTCACCAATCTAACGGGCTACGACGAGGGTGTTTCCTGCATAACCTGCCACGCCATCAAAGAAACTGATGTGAAAGGCAATGCCAATTACGTCATGACACAGCCCGACAGGTACATGTTCGAGTTGAACGAAGGGGGCGCAGGAAAGTGGGTGAGTGACTTCTTGATCAAGTCATATCCCCGATACCATGTAGAAACCCTGCAGCATAAGCTGTTCAAGAGCCCGGAGTTTTGCGCAGCTTGTCACAAGCAGTTCATCGATGAAGAGATCAACAATGTCGGCTGGGTGCAGCTACAGAATCAGTTTGACAACTGGCGAGAGAGCCGCTGGAACCATCCGGGAGATCCCGAGCAGACGATCGAATGCCGGGAGTGTCACATGCCGCTGCTCGAGTCGCGAGATCCGGCCAGTGGAGACGATCTAGACTACAACAGAACGCCGAACGACGGCAAACACCGCAGTCACAGGTTCCTGGCGGCAAACCAGTTCATGCCCCTGGCTCTCGACTTGCCAGGAGCAAAAGAACATGTGGAACTCACGGAACAGTGGCTCCGCGGTGAGATAGCGATCCCCGAGATCGAGCACAAATGGCAAGTAGGGCCTGCGGTGCCAATCGAATTGGTGATGCCGGAGGCAGCTGAGCCGGGTGAACAGGTGACGATCCAAGCAGTAATAACGAACAACAAGCCGGGTCACGATTTCCCAACTGGCCCAATAGACATCATCCAATCTTGGGTTGACATCGCGGTGAGAGACCAAAATGGTAACGTCGTTTTTCAATCCGGTGCGCGCGACGAGAGGCATTACATCGAGCCGGGATCATTCGTGTTCAAGGTCGAGCCAGTCGATCAGTTCAACAATCTGATCGATCGTCACAACCTGTGGGAATTGGTAGGCGTACGTTATCGCAGATCTCTGTTTCCGGGCATGCAAGATCAAGCCGAGTTCACCTTCCGTATTCCGTCCAATGCAACCGGCGAACTGCAGGTACATGCTCAGCTAATGTACCGCAAGGTGAATCAGAACTTGCTCGATATTCTGTTCGGAGAGGACTCGGGCGTCACCGCACCGATAAGCACACTGTCTGAAAGCACCGGGTCCATCCACGTGACGACCGTAGGAACCAGATAGCGCCATGATCCCGGGCCTGACCCGTCGCAGACAGAGGTTGTTTTTCACGGCGGGGCTCGCCCTGGTCTTCGTCGTCGCCACTGTAGTTGTAGTATGGATCGCCGTAAGGCCCGAGCCTACGTATCGGCCTGGAGAGACCATAGAAGGTCTGACAGCCGAGCTCGCACGTTCCCTTCCCGATGATTACCCAAGGGTCATGTTTGCCGACGCGACCTCAGAGGCCGGCATCGAATTCACCCAATTCCATGGCTCACGCACAACCCAACTACCCGAGGACTACGGGTCGGGAGTTGCCTGGGGTGACTACGACAACGACGGTTGGCAGGACATTTTCGTCGTAAACGACGTCGGGCCCGTCACGATGACGGAACAAGAAATCGCAGACTCTCCAGCCCGGTCTGTTCTCTATCACAACAACCGTGATGGCACATTCACCGACGTAACCTCGGAAAGCGGCATCGACTTCCACGGATCCGGCATGGGCGCCGCTTGGGGTGACTACGACAACGACGGCAATCAAGTTGCGGTAGAGTAGGTTGTGCGACGGCTTGAACGAGGATGGGTTTATGGCAGTAGGTACCTCGGTCTCGTACTGGATACGTCTACTACGAGTATCGAGAGTCTTCGGTCGCGGCGACGTTACAGTACGAGACCGAGGTACCTACTGCCATAAACCCATCCTCGTTCAAGCCGTCGCACAACCTACTCTACCGCAACAATGGAAACGGGACGTTTCGGGAGATAGCCGCTCGCGCGGGTGTGCTGGACACACTGGGCCGCAGCTTGTCTGCAACTTGGGCAGATTACGACCGGGACGGTTGGCCTGACCTGTACGTGGCGAACGATGTTTCCGACAACACGCTCTATCGTAATCTGCACAACGAGACATTTGAGGAAATCAGCCGATCATCGCTCGTGGCCGACTACCGCGGCGCGATGGGTATTGCGATTGCAGATTGGGACCGTGACATGGACATGGACATGTTCGTCACCCACTGGATTGCCCAAGAGAACGCACTGTACAGCAGCCTCAGAACGCAACTTGCCAGGCTAGATCCCGATCGGCAGGACGTCGTCCGGTTCATGGACGAAGCTGACAGGTACGGTCTCGGTCAGATCGCGCTCAGTTTCGTGGCTTTTGGAACAGCCTTTCTCGACTACGACAACGACAGCCGGCCGGACCTCTTTGTGGCCAACGGACACACGTTTCAGCAGGACGACGATCCGCGCTTGCTGATCGGCTTGCGGGACCAGTTGTTCTGGAATAGGAGTTCGGATGACGGCTTCTACGATGTATCGCTCGTGAGCGGCGACTACTTCTCACGTGAGTACGTGGGGCGCGGAGCGGCTGTTGCAGACTACGACAACGACGGTGATGTGGATGTTTTCGTGGTTAACAACGGCGGTCCGGCAATCCTGTTGCGAAATGACGGAGGCACAAACAACCGGTGGATCGAGATCCGGCTCGAGGGGCGTTCCAGCAATCGGCTCGGCTTGGGAGCCCAACTCAGAGTAGTCACGGACAGCATTGTCCAGATCCGCGAAGTCGGGGCCCAAGGATCATACCTGTCACAGCATAGCGTGGTGCAACACTTCGGACTCGGTGCGTACGAGACGGTCGACACTGTAGAGATCCTCTGGCCGAGTGGAACCACTCAGGTGCTCTCAAACGTAGCCGCCAATCAGCTGCTTCACGTGGTAGAAGAAGGAGGAAGCCAGTGAGGCGAATCGTCGTAGCCCTCTCGGCCGCTTTCGTCTTGCTGTTTGTCGCCATCACGGTTTTCAAGGGGAGGTCGTCAGACGAGGCTGATCAGGCTGACACAGCGACACAGGACGCGACCGACCGCGAGCGCATCACCGAGTTCTGGCAGCTATACCGCACAGCAACTGAGCGTAGGACAGCCGGCAATCTGGAGGAAGCGGCGGCTGCGTACGGACGCGCTCTGAAGTTGAATCCGGACCATGAGGACGCGCTCTACTACGCGGGCAGCACGCTGTTCGAGTTGGGACAATTTCGCGAAGCCGAAGAAGCATGGCGCCATCTGGTCGAGGTCAATCCCGGAGCGAACAGAGGATTCTCCAGACTCGGTGATCTGTATTTCTGTTTCGAACGTGCTGACTTGTTCGATCTGGATGCTGCCCAGCAGCTGTTCCAGCAAGCCGCTGAACTCAACGTTCAAGAGACTGGCCCATTGCTCCGATTGGGCGAGATTGCCGTCGTGAGAGGAGAGACAGAACGTGCGGCGGAGTACCTCGACGCAGTAGCGGCCAGCAACTTCAAGAGCGTACCTGCATACTTCTTGAAAGGATATTTGGCGTGGCAAGGCGGAGATATCTCAGGAGCCGAGGATCAGTTCCGCCGCGCGGCAGAATACGACCAGCCAGCAGAGTCGACCCAAGGTGTGGCGAGCGAAGGCGATACCGAGGGTGGCACGGCGATCCTGGCCGAAAGGGGCCGGTGCCAGTCATTTTACGCATTCGCCACCGACTTGCCAGATCCAGCTGATCCCGATCTACGAAGCAAGATGCAACGACGCTACAACGACTTGACGGCGTTCCTCCAGCAACACCGATAACAATCCCGGCGGGTTTCCTTGCGTAGCAGGGAAGGCAGGTGCCTAATTAGGGACACCTCGCTGCGACTTCGACCCGGAATCAGGTTACGACAAGATGTCTCGCCTCCAATCCAGCGCTCGGTTGCCATACTGTCTTTCCGTTGGACTCAGCGCCGTACTGTTCCTTTCTTCAGGCTGGCTCGCCAGCTGCGAGATCATACACACTGCCGATCTCATCCTGGTCAACGGCCGTGTTTACACATTCTCCTGGGATGAGCCCGCGACGGACGGGACGCCGGCAGCGAACGCTCCGTTGGTTGACGGCACTTGGCATCCCGATGCCGAGGCGATTGCCGCGCGCGACGGCCGTATCCTATACGTCGGTTCGAACGATGACGTCTGGAAATACCAGGGGCCCACTACCGACGTAATCGACGTAGATGGCGCAACTATTCTTCCAGGCCTCATCGACTCACACGTACATATCGCGGGTCTCGGCGCCAATCTGGAGCGAGTGAATCTCGTGGGACTCGACACCGAGGCTGAGGCCGTCGACATGGTGGCTGAGCGGGCCGCAACCGTACCGGAAGGAGAATGGATCATAGGATGGGGCTGGGATGAAGGAGCCTGGGCAGACGACTATCCCACGATGCAACTCCTTTCGCGACGCGTTCCCAACCATCCGGTTTATCTGAGCGGCCTTCACGGCTTCGCCGCCTGGGGTAACGAGCTCGCGTTCGAGCGGGCCGGGATCACGTCCGCCACCGAGGATCCGGATGGCGGCCAAATCCTCAGGGATCGGAGCGGCAGTCCCACTGGCGTTCTTGTGAACCGAGCCGTTGCGTTACTCGAAGCAGCAGTGCCGCCTGTGACACAGGAACGGCTGGAATCTCGAGTAGAGGCAGGGCTAACGGCCATGGCAGAAGCCGGTTATGTGGCTGTGCACGAGGCGGGCGCCGCAAGCGACCTCATGCGTGCCTTGGAGCAGCTCAATGCAGAAGGTCGCCTCCCAATCAGGGTCTACCCGATGTTGGCAGCACGTGACGAGGAGTTGTTGCGAGACTGGGAGACTAGGGGACCGGACTCGGAGTTCGACGGGATGCTGATGACCCGCGCAGTGAAGGCGTTCTACGACGGAGCTCTCGGTTCGCGTGGAGCGGGGCTGCTCGATGATTACTCAGACAGACCAGGAC
Organism: Gemmatimonadales bacterium; assembly: GCA_037387025.1. Lineage (GTDB taxonomy): Bacteria > Gemmatimonadota > Gemmatimonadetes > Gemmatimonadales > GWC2-71-9. The sequence continues at coordinate 4,174 of JARRLJ010000067.1, read as the reverse complement.
ATCGCGGTGTGAGCGGCGACGAGTACGGGTTCAACCAGGACATCGTTGAAGACATGATAGCGGCCGGATTCCAGGTATCGATTCATGCCATTGGCGATGCAGCAAACCGTGCAACCCTCGATTTTCTGGAGCGAGCAGCTGGAGCCAACTCGGATTCACCTGACCTGCGCCACCGGATTGCCCATGCTCAGGTCGTTCACCCCAACGACACCGGTCGATTTGCCGAGCTGCACGTGATTGCATCGATGCAACCGGCACACGCGGTCGAGGACAAGGGTTGGGCCGAGGACCGGCTCGGCCCGGAACGTGTGAAACATGCCTACGCCTGGCGATCCCTGCGCCAAGCTGGCGCACGACTCACCTTCAATTCCGATCTCCCCGGTTCGGACTACAATATTTTCTACGGGCTGCACTCCGCCATAACGAGACGAGACAGAGCGTCGGAACCACAGGGAGGCTGGTACCCCGAGCAAGTAATGACACCAGAGGAGGCGATTCGAGGATACACGATCTGGGCAGCATACAGTTCGTTCCTCGAGGATATGACCGGGACGCTGGAATCAGGCAAGTGGGCCGATATCACTGTGATAGACGTGGACCCGCTGGTGATGGGATCGACTGATCCCGGCTCGCTGCTCGACGGTTCTATTCTCCTGACCATCGTCAACGGAGAAGCGGTGTTCAGAAGTGAACGTGACGGTTCCGACTCGGCGCTGGCGCGATAGATTTAAGTGTAAGGAGGTGACTCATGTTTCGACTAACGGATATCATAACCGGCGGCATCTTCAAGGTGAAAAAGCCGTCCGGCGGCAAGCCTCCTTGCACACCCGACCTGCCCAAGGACCCGCCACCTGTACGACCGCCCGAACCGTGGTGCGATACGGGACCCGATCCGCGAGTTTTTGGCAAGGGAAAGCGTAGCAAGAAGAAGTAGGTCTACATCCCGTCCACTACTTCGAAGAACCTCTCAATCTCATCTTGCGTGTTGTACACGTTGGGTGAGATGCGCACGGTGTTGAGTCCGTGGGTACTGAAAGGCCGGAACACGAACCCGTGATCACGATACATGAACTCGGAGAAATCGGTGCTCGGCACCCCAGTGACCTCGAGCGCAAAGAGTGACGCCGACAGCTCCCAGTTCTCCGGTGAACGCCAGCTGACCCGGTCGGAGCGCTCGGTGGCGGTTCGGAATTGTTGCCATATCTCCCTATAACGCCGTTCCTTCGCCTCCGAGCCCAGTCTTCTCTGAAAATCGATTGCATCACCCAACGCGAGTAGTCCTGGCAGGTTACGGGTTCCGTAATCCTCGAATATGCGTGCAGTACCGCTCCACCGTTGTTGTCCCCAGGTCACCCACATCGGACGGACGCTGCCCTGTATCTCACGCCGCACGTACATGAGTCCCAGTCCTTTGGGTGACTGCAGCCACTTGTGCGGGCTAGTGCAGTACACGTCCACATCCAGATCGCGCATATTAACATCCAGCATTCCGACAGCTTGCGCTCCATCCACTGCAACTACTTCCACTCCCTTGGACTTTGCCAGTTCCGTGATCTCCCGAACGGGGTGCAGCAGACCCACCACGTTGTCTATATGCGGGAGTACCAGGACCCGCGTGCTGGTGGAGATATTGCGATCGTACAGATCGAGTATTTCCTCCACAGGCATCGTTGGCACATCCAAGACAGGGAAATCAAAGCGCCTCACCGTGAACCCCTTCAGGGATGCATTGTGCTGCCAGCATACACTGGCTCCATCGTGGTTCAGCGAACTGAACAGCACTTCGTCACCTGGTCCCAGCGACATTCCGTTCGCCAGCGTGCTGAATCCCTCGGTCGTGTTGTGAGTGAGGCTCAATTCAGCCGAGTCGCAACCCATGAGTGCCGCTGCGTTCTCTCTAACCCTTTCTCGAGGTTCTTCCCATTCCCCACCCCACATGTAGAGCCAGGGGTTGGTCTCACAGACGCTAAGGTACTGTACGTGCGCCTCATGAACCGCACGTGGAACGGTGCCGATCGATCCATGGTTGAAATAGATGACATCGGGATCCAGCATATACCGATCCCTGAGGAGTGCGAATCCTGAGGCTTGACCAAAGGAAGACGGTAGCGCTTCGAGCTGTCTAGCGAATGCACGCCGCGCATCGATCAGCCCAGCGAAGGCCGTGGCACCCGCGATTGTACTCATCTGCTTCAAGAACGACCGGCGCTGCGTCATTGGTACCATCCTTCTCTCGTTGGTACACGGACTGTCTCCCGTCTCCCGTCTCCCTGCAGTCGCTCTCGGCCTACCCCGTCCTCTGTCCGAGTACATCGGCAATCAGCTCATCCAACTCCAGAACGCGATTGCCGATCGCCTCCGTCAAGCGGACTGCAATCCCCTCAACCGCTTTGCCACACTCATCAAGCAATGCGAGGTACTTCTTGTCCTTGCCCGCGAAATCACCGAAGACCGACGCATCCAACCAAGCTTCGAACACCTCCCGATGCTGCACCTGTCGGTCGTTGAGAATCGTGTAAGATCCCAGGTCCTTGAGAACCCGTTGGTACCCGGTCACAATAGCTGCCAGTCTCGCCTGTACTTCAGCTACCTCTGACTCACCAAGCAGCTGACTTGTGCGCGCGAAGCTCACGCGGTCGGTTTCCTTGTAAGCCCGTCGTACTGGCAGGCACAAGGACTTGTATGCTCCGACCGTGTCCTTCGATTCGAGGTATCCGTGAACAACGCGGAGTTCGCCGGACGCTTCCTTCATCTGCGTAAAGCCGGTCCGGATCTCCTCCGCCAAGCTCCTGAACGCCTGAAGCGCGCTCTCGTCCATCAGGTCCCGCTGGCCTCCAGTGAACGTGTGGTTTGACGTCGCTGTGATTTGACGTCGCTATGGAAAATAGGGGACGGAGCCTGGCCTGACACTAGGGGGCGTCAGTCGAGGGCGGTCAGAATCCTAGGTTTCCCCCGTCACCCATTCCACTAGCTCAACTAGCGTCGTTACTTCAACCAGGGGCCGGGCGTTATCCAGCGGCGGCTCCCGCGTCCGGTTCACCCACGCGACAGGGATTCCCAGCTCGTACGCCGGAACCACGTCATGGAACCAGCTCTGTGCTGCATGGAGCCATGAAGACGCGCCAACGATCTCACGAGCCCGCTCGAAATGGCGGGTGGCAGGCTTGTACGAGCGAACTTGCTCCGCCGTCACGACGAAATCGAACTCCACACTCAAGCTCTTCAGAGTGGCAGCCAGCAAATCTTCGTCAACATTGGACAGAATCCCGAGCTTGTAACCTGCTCTCTTGAGCTGTTCGAGAGCTGCGTTCGTATCGACGAAGGGTGGCCAACCCGACAGACTGTCCGCCAGGAATCCAGCTCGGGCTTGGTCGACCCGCCAGTTCAGGCGTTCCCCGACTGCCATCGCACTCATCGTGAGAACATCCCGATAGGGTACGTATTCAGCCGCTTGTATCGCGCTGATGGCGGCACTGATCCCGGCTTCCCAGTCGATCAGAGTGCCATAGCAGTCAAACGTGATGATGTCAAAGGTCCTTCGCATGCAAGGAATGTACGGTGGCAAACAGGGAGCGGGGAGCGGGGAGCGGCGAGCGGACCTGAAAGCCTGGCAATCCGGCGTGCGAGAGCCGTATTCTTGCACCTGGCTATAGAGATATGCCCTTTCGTCCAAAGCACCCTTCAGCCGGAGTCAGCTGTGAACAGGAAACTTGTCATTGCAGCGGTCACCACTCTCATACCATTTGGCATTTGGGCCCAGGAAGTTGGCCCATCGAGCGGCGCCCTCGTGATCGTTGGCGGCGGCATGCGAGACCGGGCCATTGTGGAGCGGTTTCTGAACCTAGCCGGAGGTCCGGACGCCCCTATAGTCGTGATCCCCACGGCAGGTGGTGCAGAGGAGTACAATCAGTACTGGAGTGGGCTGCTCCAGTTCAAAGCCGCTGGCGCCACTAACCTGACAGTGTTGCATACCACCGAGCGTGCGGAAGCCGACACCGACGATTTCGTCCAGCCGATTCGTGAAGCACGAGGTGTGTGGTTTGGCGGTGGGAGACAGTGGCGGTTGGCCGACTCATACCTGCACACAAAAGTCCATCAGGAGCTGTGGGCATTGCTCGAACGCGGCGGAGTCATTGGTGGATCTTCGGCAGGTGCTACCATCCAGGGATCGTAC
>JARRLJ010000066.1:4113-13684 GCA_037387025.1 Gemmatimonadales bacterium | reverse complement strand
GATCACCTCGAACGACGCATTGGCGTGAGCCTGGGTGTCAGTCTGTTCCGTCTCCAACAAGAGAAAGAAACCCATCGGATTCTTGTCGAGTACTTCGAGCGCGGCAACGGCCATCTGGTTCAGTGAAGGCGACCGCTCTGGATATACAGGCATGTCGGACGGTGTGAACAATCCGAGCAGGATGTTTACTGTATCCATGTCGATGCTTCGCAGACCCTGGGTGTCTTCGACGAAAGTGTAGCGTTCCCGAAGTGGTGCTATCAGGTCAGTTGAATCGGGACGGTCGTAAGCTTCGAAGCTCTCTCGTCCACCGCCCATCAGGACAGTTATCGTCTTCGTGCTGAGCTGCCGGGCAATCTCCCATTCGTAGACTCGACTCGGAACGTGGGTGGCAAAGGCCGCGGGCGTGGCATCAGTGATCCGGCCGGTAGTAACAAGACCAGTAGCCATGCCTTGCTCGTCGGCGAGTTCGAGCACCGTTTTCCTAGGCAGGCTATCCATGCCCACGCCGATGGCGTTGAGGTAGGTACGCTCACCGATTGCGTACGCGGTGGCTGAGGCAGCGCTACCGGTGTAGATGCTGGTCGCGGCTCGGGTGTCGACGAGTCCGACCACCGGGAATTCTCGCACGGCCAGTTCGTTCGAACTGAGGTTGGCTAGGCTCCAGTGTCCCACGCCTGCACCGTCGACGACGAACACGATTACGCGGGTCGGCTCCTGCCCTTCCGCTTGCCTTGGAAGCGACAGTGTGAGCGCCGCCGTTACGATCGTCGTCATTGCAAGCACAGTACGCGGTGTATTCATCCGGATCTCCTTTTGTAAGTTGTTCTTCCATATGCCCTTAGCCGCCTAAGCATACGCCTGTCTTGGCGAACGGCATCGTCTCCCTTGGGTGTCTCGATGACCTTGATGATACCCCGGAAACGTGGATCCCGCATCACTCGCCGGAACGGTTGCGGCCCCAGAGTGCCCTCGGCAATCCACTCATGTCGATCTCGGCGTGAGCCGAACGGGTTCTTGGAGTCGTTCAAGTGAAGGCAGCGAAGATGCTCTAGGCCGATTATCTCGTTCCATCTCGCCCACACACCATCCCAGTCGCCCACCAGATCATATCCCGCCGAATAGAGATGGCATGTGTCGGCACAGAATCCCATGCGTTCTTGCAGTCTTGGCGGCACGAGATGTCGCAACTCAGCTAGCTCTTCGAACGTAGCTCCCAGGGCGGTCCCTGCACCGGCAGTGGTCTCGAGGAGTACCACTGGACCATCCACGGCCTCGAGGCACTCAGCGTAGCCTGCCGCGTTTCTCTCTATTCCTGCGTCCCGATCGTCCATGAAGTTTCCTGGGTGGGTCACCACGAAGCGAATGCCTAAGTCATGGCAGCGCTGCAGCTCCTGTCCGAAGGCCTTGATGGAGCGGGCGCGTTGTGTTGGATCAGGCGATGCGAGGTTGATCAGATAGGAGCTGTGGGACACTACGACGCGTATGTTACTGTCGCTCAGCTCAAGCTGGAATCGCTCGATCTCGTCCGCTGATATCCGGGGCTCGCGCCATTGGCTCGGCGTGTTGGTGAAGACTTGGATGGCAGTTGCGCCGATTTTGATGCCGCGGGCCGGTGCCTTGGAAACGCCACCCGCAGTGGAAACGTGCGCGCCCAGCAACTCCACGTCTACCAATACCGGTACGCGATCAGCGAGTGAAAGCGAGTGGTGATACCAATGGCACGAAGCGACACGAGCCGGAAGTGTGGTTCTTGAAGCCTTCCACGGTGCGCTCCACGCCGTAGAGCACCTGTACTGCACGGTCTCCGATGGGAATGACGAGTCTGCCGCCCACCGCCAGCTGGTGCAACAGCAGTTGGGGTGGTTCCGGTGCTGCAGCCGCTACGACGATGGCGTCGAACGGAGAGCCTTTGGAATGTCCGCAGGCGCCGTCACCCACGAGCAGTGTCACGTTTCGAATGCCTATATGGGTCAGCCGGCGTTCAGCCTGAACGGATAGCTCCTCGATTCTCTCAACACTCCAAACATGCTCCGCTATTCCTGCCAACACAGCCGTGTGATACCCGGATCCGGTGCCGACCTCCAGGACTCTCGAATGTCGATTGAGGTTTGCAAGTTCGGTCATCAATGCCACGATGTAGGGCTGCGAGATCGTCTGCTCGTATCCGATAGGGAGGGGCTGGTCGGCATAAGCGAGATGCTGCACGTCAACGGGAACGAAACATTCCCGAGGAACCGAGTCCATAGCAGCCAATACTCGCTTGTCTGATATGCCTCGGCTCTCGAGATCGCGGCGAACCATTTTGCGGCGCTCTCGCCTTGTTCCGAGCAGTGACACGTTCCCGCCAACTAGCAGTTGTCGATGAAGATAGTTACGTACCGGTGTCCGGGTAAGAGTTGAATGGGGGTATCGAACGGATCTATGTTGCGGCCTTTCTGAGTCGTAGCACTGCGAACGCCAACGCGCTCGTTGCTATGATGGCCAAGGCGACGTATTGGCGCCACAGACCGCCGAAGCCCTCACCTTTCAGAAACAGACTCCGGACTATCTCCACGAAGTGACGTATAGGGTTCAGCAGTGACAAGCCTCGGAAGAACGGAGCCATGCTCTCCACCGGAAACATGAATCCGGAGAGGATGATGATCGGAAATAGTACCAGGAACATCGCCATAAACGCCTCTTGCTGGGTCTTGGATATCGTCGAGATGATGAGACCCAATGAGATACCGGCGAGAATATAGAGGAGGGCTGCTGGTAGCAGTACGAGAACCGATCCACGCATCGGGATCTTGAACCACAAGATAGCCACACACGAAATCAGAGTTATCTGAACTAGACCGACCAGCAGCACTGGAATCGTCTTGCCCAGGATCAGCTCTGTTGCTGACAACGGACTAACCAAGAGTTGATCCAAGGTTCCCAGTTCCCTTTCCCTGACAACTGCCAAGGACGTGAGTAGCAGACCCATTAGCATGACCAAGACACCGACCACACCAGGAACATTGTATACTCGGCTTGCCAACTCGGGGTTGTACCAGGCGCGAGTTCTGAGATCGACGCCACCGGACGGCAGCACACCCATGTGCTGCATGTAGTCAGTCGCGTAACGTTGCACGATCTGACCGGCATATCCTTGTGCCACCGTGCCGGTATTGGAATTGGTGCCATCCACGACTACCTGCACGGTGCCAGTGCGACGCGCTACATCTGAAGCAAAACCCACAGGTATCTCGATCCCAACCACTGCGTCTCCGTTGTCCAATGCTCGTGCCAAATCGGCTGGCCGGTCTGAATGGCCGACGATGGAGAAGTATCCTGTTGCAGCGAACACCTCCACTAGCTCCCGTGATGCAGCGGTCTTGTCATGGTCGACTACGTACAGTGCGGTGTTGCGAATGTCAGTGTTGACCGCGTAGCCGAAGACCAGGAGTTGGATTAGCGGGGCAACGAAAATGACCGCCTTCATCCGCGGATCGCGCAACATCTGCCTCATTTCCTTCTTCAACAGTTCGCGCAAGCGGTTGAGAGACAGGCCTCTCATGCGATCTCCTTTTTGAACACCTGAGTGGCTAGAGTGAGACCGACAATTGCGAAGACGATCATAGCCAAGCCCTCGACCCAGAGGGTTTGCACACCGACCCCTTTTAGGAAGATCCCACGCGTGACCGTTATGAAGTAACGGGCCGGCACAATGTAGGTGAAGAGCTGTAGGACCGGCGGCATTGTGGCTATGGAAAACATGAAGCCAGACAACAGCAACGCTGGAAGAAAAGTGGCGATCATCGCTACTTGAGTAGCCAACACCTGCGTTTTGACGGCGGCAGAGATGAAGATTCCCAATCCCAAGGCACCGATCAGGAACAACAAGGTCATCCCGGACAGCAGCAAGGTGCTGCCATGGAATGGCACACCCATTATCAGGACTCCTGTCAACACTGCGAGCGTTACGTCTATCAAGCCGATACCGATGTAAGGCACCAGCTTACCCAGCACGACCTCGAGTCGATGCACTGGCGTGGCTGCGAGCTGCTCCATTGTCCCACGTTCCCATTCGCGTGCAATTGTGAGGGCTGTCAGCATTGCCGCAATGACAGCCATGATGACTGCGATGAGTCCCGGCACAACCATGTTGCGGCTCTCCAGCGTCTCGTTGTACCATACGCGTGACTCGACTTCTACCGGCATCGAGAGAGCAGCGCCCTGCCCAAGAGTTGTGATTGAGTAGCGTGTCACGATCGCGTTGGCGTAGCTCTTGGCTATGGTGGCGGTGTTTGCGTCCCCACCGTCAAGCAGCAGCTGAACCGGAGCGCGCCTCCGCGCCATGAGGTCTTCACTGAACCGGGGTGGGATGATCAAAGCCAGCCGCACCTCGCCTCGGCCGAGCAATCTGTCGGTCTCCTCATATCGCTCTATGTATCTCACGACTTTGAAGTAACCCGAGCGCTCAAACGATTCGATCAGAGATCGACTCTGTTGGCTCTTGCTCTCGTCCAGCACTGCCATCTTGATTTCCTTGACGTCGAACGAGATCGCGTAGCCAAAGAAGATGAGGAGTGCCATGGGCAGTAGGAACGCAAGCGCCAGACTGCGAGGATCACGCCTGAGTTGGATGGATTCCTTGCGGCTCACGGCCCAGAGACGTGACAATATCATCCCATGACAGCGCCTCCCTCGCGGCGCACTAGAGACACGAAAACATCCTCCAGAGATGGTGTTATGCGTTCCAATGACTTGCAGACTCGTCCGGCAGCGGTGAGAGTGGCGCGGATGGCATTGTATGCACTGGATTCGTCCACTACTGTGATGTGTACTGCACGACCGAACATGGCGGCATCTACTACGCCGGGGGTCCGCCGCAATGCCTCCACTGCCGCGGGTGTGTTGTCAGTCTCCAGTCGCAGGATCGGCTCGTCCAGCATCTGCCTCAGTACGGCTGGCTGGTCCATGGCGATCAACTTCCCCCTGTTCATCAAGGCCAAACGGTGACAATACTCTGCTTCCTCCATGTAGTGAGTACTCACGAAGACTGTGGTGCCCGTTTCTGCGAACTCGTATATCAGATCCCAGAAGGCGCGCCGAGCCACTGGGTCCACCCCCGATGTAGGTTCATCGAGGAACAAAACCGGTGGTTGGTGCATGACAGCGCAACCGAGAGCGAGGCGCTGTTTGAATCCCAAGGGTAGTTCAGCTGTCAATCGACCACTTTCGTTTCCCAATCCCGCCATTCGTACCACCCAATCATGACGCTCTGTGAAGCGGGACCCGGTAACACCGTAGAGTCCCGCAAACAGCTGGATGTTCTCATCAACTGTCAGGTCAGCGTAAAGCGAGAACAACTGCGACATGTACCCGATTCTAGTCTTGATCTGTCGGATTTCCGTCTTCACATCTAATCCGGCAACACTGGCAGATCCTGTGGTGGGCTGTAGCAAACCTGTGAGCATCTTTATGGTGGTTGTTTTTCCGGCGCCGTTTGGACCCAGGAACCCAAATATCTCTCCCCTTGCTACGTCGAAACTCACTCGATCCACCGCGACGAAGTCGCCGAAGCTGCGGGCCAGCTCTCGGACTTGGACTGCTGCTTCAGTCACGATCTACCCCAGGCGAGGCTACCAGCTCGATGAACACGTTCTCGAGTGCCGCATCTGCCGGCTTCTCTGACAGGATGGAAATTCCTTCGGCAAGGAGCGTTTGCCGCGCCGCGGGCCAGTAGCGGACGCGATCCTCGAACGTTGTGTGGACAGTGTCCCCAAAAAGCACTGCATCTCGGACGCGGGGGTGCCCACGCAGCAAGTCCCTGGCGCGGCGCGGATTGTCGGTACGCACGGTATATATCTCGCCGTGGAACTGCAGGCGCAGGTTATCTGGCGTGTCCAATGCAATGACATGCCCTCTGTGCAGCAATGCCACACGGTCACAGCGTTCTGCCTCATCGAGATAAGCTGTTGAGAGCAGCACGGTAACGCCGTCCGCGACCATCTCGTGCAGTATCAACCAGAGATCTCGGCGAGAAATGGGGTCGACTCCGAAGGTCGGTTCATCGAGCAACAATACTTCGGGATGGTGGATCAGGGCACAGCAGAGAGACAGCTTCTGTTTCATACCGCCCGATAATTGTCCAGCCAAGCGGTCTTCGAACGGTCCCAGTGCGGAGAATTGATACAGACGGTCAAGGCGCGCGGGTCGCTCCATCTTCGGCACTTGGTACAAGTCAGCGTAGAACTCGATGTTCTCTCGTACCGTCAGATCAGTGTATAGACCAAACCGCTGTGACATGTACGCAATGCGCGGCTTGACGGCCTCGGGGGCATGGAGAATGCTGACTCCCGCAATCGTGGCATCTCCGGTAGTCGGTCGCAATACACCTGATAACATCCGCAGAGTCGTCGTCTTGCCAGCACCGTCGGGGCCCACGATTCCAAAGAGCTCACCAGGTGCAACGTCAAATGTGAGGCCCGCCACCGCTCGTGATGTGCCGAAGTCACGAGTCAGCGCCCGAAGAGAAACCAGCGGCGCAGCTCGATCGTTCAACGCGAGTCAATCTCCAGCCTGACGTCCGCTGCCAAGCCAGGCTTGAGGTCAAACGATGGATCCTTGGTGATTTGCACCTTCACTCGATACACGAGTTTCACCCGCTCTTCAGTGGTTTGCACGTTTCGTGGAGTGAATTCGGCTTCGCTGGCGATGAATACGACCCGGCCTTCGTACTCGCGATCGCGATAGGAATCGGCCGTTATGGAAGCGATCTGCCCAATCTTCACGCGCCCGACCTGATCTTCACGCACGTAGATGCGTACCCCCCCAGCTTGCACTACCTCACCGGGTTCACGGTGTCGAATGGAAACGAGTCCATCGAACGGTGCGCTGATTATTGCGTTATTCAGAGCTGCATCGGCCTGTGCCGCCAACGCGCGAGCTTGGGCAACCACTGCACGTTGCCCCGCAATCCGTTCCTGGCGGGGACCGCTCGTGACAATCTGGAGTTGCTCTCTCGCCCGGTCGTACTCGGCCTGTGCGATTTCTAGAGCAGTCTCCTGGTGATCCAGTATTTGACGGCTGACCGCTCCTCCTTCATGCAGTCGCGTGGTTCGTTCGAAGTCACGCGTGGTGTTCGTGAGATTCTGCTCTGCTGCTTCCGACGCGGAACGTGCTTGGGCGATCTCTTCCCTGCGGGAACCACTCTCCAGCTCGCGCAGGACTGCACTGGCGGCGTCGATCTGTGCCTCGGCAGCTGCCTTGCGAGCCTGCAGTTCGCTGCGATCGAGCCAAGCCAACTCGGCTGATCGGGCGGTAGTGTCTCCCTCCAGCACATCGATCTGTTCAATGCGGCCTGGGATCTGGAATCCGAGGTCCGCCTCGGTGGCTTCCACCGTACCCGATGCCACAATCGCGTTGGCGTCATCGGCGGATCGAAACACGACAAACCGCAGCACGAGGATCAACAATATGATGGCGGCTACGACAATTGGTGTGCGGCGCTTTACGTTCATTGGGCGATCTCCACGGCGCGGTCTAGCCATTCTTGACTCAGCTCCCCAGTTACCCTCGCCAACTCTACATGAGCTGCTATCTCTGCGTGTCTCGCTTCCACCAACACCGCTCGTGCTTGGCTCAGCTCGGCTTCCGCCCTTAGGTAATCGACTTGAGTTCCCGCTCCTGCATCCAACGCGAGCAGCTCAATCCTCGCAACTTCCGTGAGGTGTTCCACTGCACGGGTCATTGCGATCACCCGCGATCGCACTTCGCTTACCATGGTCACAGCGGCATCCAGTGATTGCTGTACTGAGAGTTCCTCCAGTCGTAGCCGCGCACGGGCTGCATCCGTCAGTGCACTGGCCCGGGCTACTGCGTTGGAACGGGCACCTCCAGTGAAGAGCGAGTACTGCAGCTTTGCTCCGACTTGCCACTCCGTGCTCAGAGCATCGGAGTAGCCGTATCCCACCCATCCTCCCGCCAACTCGATGCTGGGCCACCACTGAGCCAGTGCTGCCTTTCTACCATATTCAGCTGCGTTCAGATGCTCATGGGCTTGCTCGAGACGTGGATTTGTAACGCTTGCCATTTGGTGATATGCGCTGCGTGGTCGTTCCTCGACTGCGACGGTGCTGAGAGCAACGGGTAGGAGTCGACTCGCGCTGGTTTCCGACGCGGAAGCTCCTATCAGCCGGGCCAGATCACGCTGGGACACTTCCAGGCTGGCAGCAGCAGCCACGCGGTCGGCCTCAGTTGCAGCTAGAGCGGCCTGTGCGCGCAACAGCTCTACTTGGGCCGCGGTGCCCTCTGACAAGCGGCGGTTGACTCGATCCAGTTCTGCGGTGAGGGCCGCCACGAGGTCATCTTTGGCCTGCAGCACACCGTGATTCGAGAGAACACGCAGGTACGAGACTGTCACTGACGCGATCAGACCCTGAAGTGTTGACTCACCCTGAGCGCTCGCTCCTCTGGCTTCGGCCTTGGCCAAACCGATTCGGGCCATTCGGCCTCCGCCGTCGAACACCTTGAATCCAACCATGGCGCGACCACCATAGAGCGTTTGGTCGAACGGTGGGACCGCATCAGGCGTGAAGGCGTGAATGGGTGCTGCTAGCATTGGCAGTTGGAACCGTGTGGCCGATGCCTCGAATTGGATTCGGGGCCACCATTGCGATTTGGCTTCTCCAAGTGTGGCGGACGCCGCGTTGACTCCCGCTTCTGCGATCTGCAGCGACGGGTGGTAGTCCAGTGCGCGCTCCACTGCTTGGGCCAGGGTGAGCCGCGATGTGCTAGTATCTTCCTGTCCATCGAGGAGAGACCCTGAGCCCTGCAACGCCGACGTGATCAGCGTGAGGACTGCTACGCCGAGAAGCCTTCTTGATGTGCTTTCTATCATCGTTCCTTCAGTGAATTGAGAGCTAGTCCCGCTCTAACGAATTTGACGACGCTATCCTCAATGTCGCGCCCGGTGTCTGGATCGTCCTGATCGATTGCGGTGCTTTCTCTGATGGCGTGGCCCACCAAACTCAAGAACAGCGGCTGCGATCCTATGCTCAACGCCATGAGCCTGGGATCACCGTCCCGTATCGTGCCGTTCTGCTGTCCCTCGCTGATGAGGGCCGCAATGTGACCGATGTTCCCGACCATTGTTCGACGAACTGATTCGAGCAAAGGAAGGTGGCTCGCCAAATGTTGGGTGATGAGCCGCGGCAGCTTGGGATGATCGCGCAGATACTGAAATAGGCCACGGACGAAACGCTCGATACGATCGAGCGGACTTCCCTCGGTTCCCACAGACTCAACCATGTATGGCCGGAACGGATGCGTCTGAGTTCCGAATACCTTCTCGTAGAGCGCTTCCTTCGACCCGAAGTGGTAGGTAATCGCTCCCAGATTGGCTCCGGCCTTGTCGGTGATCATTCGGATCGAGGTGCCTGTGTACCCATGCTCGGCGAACAATCCGGTGGCCACTGAGATCAGCTCGGCTGCAGTATCATTCATACGTATGTATTACTACAAGTGACAGCGCTGGTCAAGAGGGACGGGCGGCTATGGCTTCTTGACTAGCCAGTTCTCCGGGTCGAGAGCCAGCGGT
>JARRLJ010000066.1:0-4088 GCA_037387025.1 Gemmatimonadales bacterium | reverse complement strand
GTCCGACCTTGCCCCACCGGACCGGCCGATCACCTGTCCGGCCACTACGGTGGTGCCCTCCGCCACGTCGAAACGGGAAAGATAGAGGTCGAGCGTGCGGAAATTGTTGCCATGGTCCAGGATAATCGACGGACCCCAGGTTCCGAGCAGATCTGCATGCTCGACGTATCCGGTAGCTACGGCTCTGACCGGCGTTCCAAGTTGCGCCCCGATGCCGACGCCTTCGTAGCGGATGGAGGTACCGTCGGGACCTGGCGCGCGGCCGAAGCTGTAAAGCACCGGCCCATCCACGGGCCATTGCAAGGTGCCGAGGTCGGCTTCCGTTATGCTGCCTGCGATGTCCGTGCGTGCGCCTCGGGCAATGGCGCGGCGACGTTCCTCCTCCAGTGCTGTCAGCAGGTTGCCAAGGGCTGCCTCAGTTGCTGAGAGCGAATCCACGCGCGATACCGCGGCTTGCTGGGACGCCCTCGTCTGACGTAGAGCGTTCTGGCGCTGCCGTTCGAGAATCTCGAACCGCTGTAGCTCCTGCCCCCGCTGGCGCCGCTGCTCTGCTATTGCGTTCTGCGCCGCAAGCTGCTCGCGCCTCTGAACGGTAATGCGGTCTCTGAGGTTCTCGATTGCACTGACGAGTGCGCGATCCTGACGGGTGACGAGCTCGAGGTATTTGTATCGGCTGAGCAGGTCGCCGAACGACTCGGCAGCAAGTAGTACGTCGAAGGCCCATAGGGGGCCACGCTTGTAGATCTCCACGAGGCGACGCCTGAGCACCGCATCAGTTTCGACGAGGGCGTCTTGTGCGAGCATGAGGTTGATGGTGGCCGTATCGAGCTGGCTCGTCATGGAGAGCATCTGTCGGTCCAACTCGTTGACTACCCGGCTAGTAAGACCCTTCTGCTGCTCGATGTTAGTGATCTCAGTGGTGATATCGCGTAGTTGTCCTCGCAGGCGACCTAGCTCGTCCTCGAGCATCTCGCGCTGCCTGCGAATGGAGTCGAGTCTCAGCTGATTGGCGCGGATGCGCCGGTCCAGATCACCCTGGGTGTGGGCGGGTGCCGCTCCGATTAGCAGGCATGCGGCAGCGAGTGCCAGAGCCGCCCTGCCTGTGCGTATGGTGGAGTTCGGACTCCACGCTCACGGAGCTCGCCAAGAGGCCCAGGGCGGTCCCGAACACAATCAATAACGATCCCTGCTGGAAGTTGAAAAATGTGGCACTAAACATCTGGTTCACCGCCGCGAACGCGGCGTAGTTGAGTCCGATTGCGCAGATGCCGCCGAGCGCCCCCTTGATCAAGCCGTCCAACAGGAACGGGCTTCTTATGAAGCCGTCCGTTGCTCCAACCAGGCGCATGATTGCGATCTCCCGGCTGCGATGCAGCACTGCCATCCGCACGGTCGTCCCGATGATGATGATGGACGCCGTCGCAAATGCTCCACCGATCACCAGTCCCACCACGGTGGCTATGTTGCGCAACCGATCGAGCTTCTCGATCCATTCCCGCCCGAACCTAACGTCCTCCGCAAACCGGAACCCTCGGAGCCACTCAGCAACCCGAGCGACGTGCTCACTGTCGCGGAACCCGGGGAGCAACATTACCTCGATCGACGCCGGCAACGGGTTCTGCTCCAAGTCATCGCCGAAGACCTCCTCGAAGCCGGTGAGTTCTTCGCGTGCTCTCGCCAGGTTCTCTTCTTCCGATACGTATATAGCCGATTGTACTCCGGGGAACGCTTCGATGTCTCCGATCGCGACGGTTATTACTTCGATCGGTGTGCCTCGCATCAGGTAGGCGACGACCCCTACTCGTTCCTCGACTTCTCCAATCGTCTGCCGCAGGTTGAGTGCAACGAGACCAACTAGTCCAACCACGAACAACGCAAACGCACTTGTGGTCACCGACAATGCTGACAATACTGGAGCACGCCGAAACGAAAGCTGTGTTTCGCGCAGTACCAGTCTCATTGAGCCATCGCTCCCGGCTCGGTCTCATCGACTGCGGAGTCGTAGACGACAGCCCCGTCCTGCAGCTCGATAGTGCGGTACGCCGCCTGCCGAACCATTGCGAGATCGTGTGTGGCCATAACCACAGCCGTGCCGTTGGCGTTGATGTCGCGCAGCAGTTGAAACACGCCGCGCGTGGCCCGCTCATCGAGGTTCCCGGTTGGTTCGTCAGCAAGTAACACAAGCGGGTCGTTCACCAGTGAACGCGCTATTGCGACCCGTTGCTGTTCGCCGCCGGAAAGCTCACGGGGATATGCCGTCGCCTTGGCTGCCAATCCGACCTGAGTCAACACACGCATTACCTTGGGTGCGATCAGTGATCGGCGGGTGCCGGTGACCTCCAAAGCGAAAGCGATGTTTTCCTCGGCGGTGCGGTCCTCCAGCAAACGGAAATCTTGGAAGACGATTCCCAGCTTCCTACGCAACCTCGGTATGTCTCGCCCTTTGAGATTCACCGTGCTGAAGCCGGACACCCGCACTTCGCCCGACGTAGGCAACTGGTCCGCGTATATCAGTCGCAGCACAGTCGACTTGCCTGCTCCGGAGTGCCCGGTGAGGAAGGCGAACTCTCCCTTGGCGATATGGAACGAGACGTCCTTGATGGCCAGAGACCCGGTACGAAAAGACTTGAAGACCTTTTTGAAGCGAATCACGATTACAAATGCTCAAAGGCCGCCTCGAAATCGGCGGTTATGTCCTCTATGTCCTCGATACCCAAACTCACCCGCATCAGCCCATCCGAGATTCCCTGCTCATTCAGCTCCTCAGCCGAGAGGCTAGCATGCGACGTGAACCGCGGTACTGAAACCAACGTCTCCGTTCCACCCAGACTCGGCGCGTGCGTCGCGATCCGCAGATGTTGGAGCACTGTCTGCGCGGCTTCGGCACCACCTTTCACCACGATTCCCACCATTCCGCCGCATCGTTGTGTCGCTCAATCCTGACGACCAAAGTCTTTAGCCCGCGCTCAACCAGCCATGCTTGATGTGGGTCGATTGCCGGTCCCCACACGGTCATGAGACGTCGGACCTCGTCTACCACTGGCTGATCGCTGGCCACGGCGCCGGCGATCACATCCGAGTGTCCGTTTAGATACTTGGTCGCACTATGGATCACGATGTCCGCACCGTGTTCGAGCGGTCTCAAGTTGACCGGAGTTGCAAAGGTCGAATCGACCAATAGTGTTATGCCCAACTCGCGGCAGAAAGACGCGAGATAATCGATATCGACTACGCGCATGAGTGGGTTCGTTACCGCTTCGACGAACACTGCCCTTGTGTTCCTCTGCAAGTGGCGGCGCCAGTTGCGAGGGTCGGATGGATCGACGTAGCTCACTTCTATCCCGAGTCGGTGGAATTCTTCAGCGAAGAGCTTGCGTGTTCCACCATAAATCCATTGACTGGAGAGCAGGTGATCGCCCGGGTGCAGTACTGAGAGATGCGCTAAAGCCGTCGCCCCCATGCCGCTGCCGAGGAAGATCGCCGCTTCAGCTCCCTCCAAAGCGGCCAACCGTGCGCCGATGGCTATCTGGTTGGGGTTGTTCCCGTATCGTGTGTATAGGACGCCATCCGGGGTGCCGACGGGGTTCGCAAAGGTAGTGCTTTGATAGATAGGGGAGACTACGGGACTATTCACCGGCTTCTGTTGAGACTCGCCGTGGATCGCTCGAGTGGAGAGTCCTCCCGGCAGTTTTCCCATCACGCTGTCAATGTCCGGTATCCGCCGGCTTCCTGCTGCACGAGGCGCCGCCGGAGCAACTCGTTCAGAGCCCTGTCGGCTACATCCGGTGACAGCTTCAGCCGTTCGGCTACCTCGGTTGCGGCCGCTGTAGGCCCGTTCTCCATCACAGCAAGAAAGGCCCTTCTCACTGTGTCCTCAAGAGGGCCAAGCAGCTGTGGCTGACCGTCCAATCCTCCGCAACGACTGCCAAGCCGTGTCGTTCGAGCACCCAGTTGATGGCCTCACAGTGAGCTTCGGTTACGCCACGCAGCAGGAAATACCGGACCTGTCCATGGTCCAGCAAGAGCTTGCCGACGATTTCGTCGGCACATGAGATGTCGAGGCAGCCGACGGCTCCGAAATCGATCAC
>JARRLJ010000065.1:0-10040 GCA_037387025.1 Gemmatimonadales bacterium | reverse complement strand
TGACGTTGGTGCCCAGCCGGCCTCTCCATTGACCCGTTGGGGACCCGAGTACCAGAACCCGTCATAGTCCTCTGCACGGAGCGCTTCGCGGATGCGGGGGATTATCATTTCGTTAGCCACGCGCATGATCTCCGAGTCCCCGGCAGGGTTCATGATGGTCTGGTAGGTGAGTGTGTAGGGAGCCGATCCGCCATGATGGGTGTCGACATGAATATCCGGCTGCCACTCCACCAAGACCTTCGTAACGAGGGCTTGAATCTCTTGCGACTCGAGCTTCAGGTAGTCCCGATTCATGTCGAAGTTCTGTTCGTTCGTTCTCCTACGTTCTTCGGCCCCGTCGGGGTTGATGGTGGGAACGTTCAGCACTACCACTTCGTCCAGCAGTGGACGCAAGTCACCGAAGAGCAAGTCCCTCATAACGATCAGACTGGCGTCCTTACCGGCCACCTCGCCGCCGTGCACGTTGTTGACGATAAGCACGATTGGCTTGTCGGAACCGATCAAGTCGGACGCATGATAGACCGGCGGGTTCGCCAGGATGCTGAGGACAACCTCCCGGCCACGCAGGGTCTCCGTGATCTTCTTCACTTGCATCAAGTCACTGCGCGCGTCTAGATCGTAGACGAACTCCATCAAATCGTCGTACATGGTCGGGCCGCCTCGGAAGTCCGTTAGCTCGGCCGGCGTGCGAGGCTGCTGAGCAGCTGCAGTTGCCGTGAGCAACGTGACGAGCAGCAAGGACGGAACCACCGTAGTGCGGGTCTTCTCTATCATTGGTACTCCTGGTTGGTCGAGCCGTGTCGGCTGCGGTTTGAAGCGAATATGTAACCGTTGGAAGTCTGGCAAGCAATGCGAACTGTGGGGGATGAAAGGCATGAGATGGAATGGAGGTGCATCAATAGCGAAGTGGGGGAGGGGCAGCAGTGTTGCTGGTGTGACCCCTCGCGTCTGAGAGCCGGTGTGTCCATCTTGATGTATCGTGACGGAGCAATTGGATCTCTTGAATGTGGCCCTGACCAGCCGCTACCGGATCGAGCGGGTGGCTGGTCGGGGTGGTATGGCGACGGTCTATTTGGCCCATGACATACGACACGATCGCAAGGTCGCCGTGAAGGTCCTGAATTCCGACATCGTAGCTGCGATCGGCACCGAGCGATTCCTGCAAGAAATAAGGGTGACGGCGAATCTGCAGCATCCGCACATACTGCCGCTCCACGACTCTGGTGAGGCTCGTGGACCGGGCATGAGCGATCCATTCCTGTATTACGTGATGCCGTTCGTAGATGGTGAATCCCTGCGGGCTCTATTGAACCGCGAAGGGTCACTCGATCTTGAGCCGGTCCTGATGATCACTGAAGAGGTAGCAGACGCCCTCAGCTATGCGCATCGGCAAGGCGTTGTACACAGGGATGTGAAGCCGGAGAATGTGCTCCTTTCGGAGGGGCACGCGCTGGTGTCCGACTTTGGGATCGCAAAGGCAGTGACCACGGCGAGCGACGAACCTCTGACACGCTCGGGATTTCCGCTGGGAACGCCGGGTTATATGAGTCCAGAGCAAGCCGGCCTGACACGCTCGGGATTTCCGCTGGGAACGCCGGGTTATATGAGTCCAGAGCAAGCCGGCGCCGCTAGTGACCTTGACGAGCGCACCGATGTCTACAGCCTCGCGTGCGTGATTTACGAAATGCTGGTGGGCGCGGTGCCGTCGCGCTGGATTTCGGAAGAGGAATTACGCCGAGGGAAATTTCTCAGGTCGCCTCCGGCCCAGCGCAACGCAATGGCCCAACTTCCATCATCGGTAGAGCGAGCCCTAGTTCATGCGCTGGCTATCGATCCGGAGAAGAGAATAGCTACGCCGAACGAGTTGTTTCGAGAGTTGACGGCCACGGTCCCTTCCGCCCGGCGATACAGCGACTCCGAGGCTCGACAGATCATTGAGCGAGCGGCGTCGTTGGAGGCTAGCCAACCAACGGACGGGGGCGACTATTCTCTCACCGGTGTAAAAGACATTGCCCGAGAAGTGGACATACCAACACGGCACGTTGAAGCGGCGGCGGGCGCGTTGGACCAACCCTTGGGGCGGACACCACGGATACTCGGTATGCCGGCGGGAGTACAAATCGGGCGAAGTGTAGCCGGTGAAGTGCCCCCAGCCGAGCACGCGGCGCTGCTCGAGATCATCCAGGAAGTGTTGGGGGAGCAGGGCCATATGGAGGTAGCTCCGGTTGGGATGTTTGCGTGGATATCGGCTCTCGGCCGGGACGCCCGGGACACCGGGCGTGTGACGCGAGTGCAGCTCAGTCCGCGCGACGGCCGTACGAAGATCACTATCGTGGAAGATCACAAAGTAATGATCGCGATGTCGGCAGGCATTGGCGCTGTCGTGATTGGAGCGCTGGCGCTCCCGATGTCTGAAACCTGGTGGGCGTTGGCACCGGCCACAGGGCTGGCCCTGGCCGGCATCGGTGGCCTGAAAATGTGGTGGCAGAAGCGGCGACGAGTTCTCACGTCACTGCTCGATCGATTGGTGGGTTACGTGACTGCGGCCAGACGCTAGGGCAAAACACTGCGCGAGTTCGCCTACGTGCTTCTAGCCGTAAGGATTCCTGTGAGACCTCAACACCATGGGTGATGAAACAAGTGACCAAAGACCGAGGACCGCGGAACATGAGTGACGCTAGCCAGACCTACGACGTGGTGCACGAGAAGGACAACAACCGTTTCGCCATCCATGTTGAGGACGAGACGGCAGTCCTCGAATACAAGCTCTTCAAGGACAAGGTCGCATTCAATCACACCGGTGTTCCGACATCTCTCGAGGGTCGAGGAATCGGCAGCCGGCTGGCAAAGGCGGCGCTGGAGTGGGCCCAAGAGGAAGGCTTGCGTGTAATACCGGTGTGTCCGTTCGTGAAGTCCTACATCGAGCGGCATCCGGAGTATGCCGATCTCACTAAGCGTTGATCTGTGGCGGTGTGAATGGGAGCTAGAACAGCACCATGGTCGTGTACTGCAGATGGTACAGTAGCACGAGGTAGTAAGCGAAGAAGGCGAGAAAGATCGAGACAACTGCCAGGGGATGGTCGCGATTGCGCCACAGGTAGACAGTGCCGAGTGATACCAGTGTGAGTTTTACGAGCATGAACCGCAGGCGGAGAAGTACTGAACCCACACAAGGGTGAAGATCCCGTCGAGTAGATTCAACACCAAGAGCCACTGGGCGATACCGTATAGCCAGCGATAATGCTGGCTGGTTCCAATGACCAGCACGTTGCCCCGAGCGCTGGTGTTGCTGTTGCGATGCATCGGTGTGGCTCCCCGCGCACAGTGTCATAAACCACGAGATGCATGGTTTGTGCCGGGCATGACCGCACCACGGTTGTTCAGTGATGTCGCGATAGCCTGTCTGTAGTGACTAACTCGCGCTGAGGCCGTCCAGGAGTAGGTCGCACACGGGTCCGGAACGCGAAGACAGGCGAATGTTCTTCTTGGATAACACCCAATCGGTTGCCATCTCGTCGAGGATTCCAAACACGGATTTCGCCGCGAACAGGGGTTCGACGTCGGCCTTGAAGACACCCTCCTGCTTGCCTTGCTCAACAACCTGGGCCATGAGAGCCAAATACTCGCGTATGCGGCTGCGCGAGAGCAACTCCAGAACGTGGATGGTGTGTCGGAACTCAACCTGGAAGATGACTGCCAGGTCGCGGTCTTGTCCCAGTAGCGACAGGTGCAAGGATACCAGGCGCCGCAGTTTGGATTCGGCACCGGCTGGCTTTCCGTCAACGATCCGGCGTGCCTCGTCTATGAAGCGCTGCATAGCGCGCTCGAAGATCGAGACCAGTATCTCTTCCTTGCTCTTGAAGTAGAGGTAGACAGTGCCGTCGGCGATTCCAGCGCGACTGGCGATGGCGGCCACAGTCGTGCCGTAGTAACCGTGACGTGCGATTTCCAGCACCGCCGCGTCGAGGATCTGTCCCCTCTTGGTTTCCTTCCGCTGGGTAGTCATGAAACACAACTCGAGAACGCGTAGCTGACTATACACTCATATTCTTGTCGGCGCTAATGGGGCTCCGGCACATCGATCGGGCAGACCTACGACTACCAGTAATAATGGGATATTAAGGGCTACTGCTCCGTTACTGACTGGTAGTTGACAGGTGGTGGTGCGATTAGTACCATACTGAATAGATATTCAGTTCTAGGGGAGGAGAAGTCCCCATGAAGAGGCACGTCTCCAAGATCGCCGTCCTCGGTTCCGGCGTGATGGGCAGCGCCATCGCCGCGCATTTCGCCAACGCCGGCATTCCGGCCCTGGTGCTCGACATCGTCCCCCGCGAGCCCAGTGGGTCCGAGAAGGCTGCCGGACTCACCCTCGACGACCGGGCGGTGCGCGACCGTATCGCGGCTGACGCGGTGAAAGCCCTGCTTAAGGCCAAGCCTGCTCCTGTCTTCACTCCGGAGCGCTTGGACCTAATAGAAGTGGGCAACTTCGAGGACGACATGGTCCGTCTGGGAGAAGCCGACTGGGTGGTTGAGGTGGTAAAGGAAGACATGGACATCAAGAAGAAGGTCCTGGCTGCCGCCGCACCGCATGTCGGTCCCGACTCGATTCTTTCGAGCAACACGTCGGGCCTGTCGTTGGCACAGATGGCGGAATCGCTTCCCGACACTCTCAAGTCCCGTTTCCTCGGCACTCACTTCTTCAATCCACCGCGGTACATGAAGCTGTTGGAGGTTGTCCCGATTGCGCAAACGTCTGCAGAGACGCTCGACTTCGTGCACTCCATCTGCTCCATGCGGCTGGGAAAGGGAATCGTCCCCGCCAAGGATACTCCCAACTTCATTGCCAACCGTATCGGTATTCACGCGGTGATGTTGACGCTGCAAGTAATGAAGCGAATGGGACTCACCATTGAGGAGGTGGATGCTCTGACCGGGCCGCCAATGGGGCGGCCCAAGACGGCAACGTTCCGGCTAATGGACCTCGTGGGGTTGGACACGTTTCTGCACGTGGCCGAGAACGTCCGCTGCAACGCACCGGAGGACGAAAGCCACGATGTGTTCGCGCCCCCCGCATTCCTGGAACAGATGGTGGAGAAGCAGCTACTGGGTCGGAAGAGTGGCGCCGGTTTCTACAAGAAGGTCCGAGGCGACGACGGCTCGGAGATACTCACCTTGGACCTCGAAACCCTCGAGTACCGCGACAAGATCAAGGCCTCATTCGCCGAACTCGAACCGCTGAAGGCGTTAGACGATCCGGCCGAACGCATTTCGAAACTCGTCTTCGGTAAGGGTCGTGCGGCAGATGCTTCGTGGAGCATGCTCGCTCCGACGTTGTCGTACTCGGCTATGCGCTTGGGAGAGATCTGTGATGACGTGTCGGCCGTGGACCGCGCGATTCGCTGGGGTTTCAACTGGACCCTGGGTCCGTTTGAGACCTGGGATGCGCTCGGCTTCCGCAGGGTCAAAGAGCGTCTGGCGGCCGAATCGTACGACCTGCCTGAATGGGTAATCGCATTGTACGACGGTGGTGCCGAATCCGTGTACCGCAGTGACAATGGCTCGCTGCAAGCGCCCACAGCCGAGAAAGGGGTGCTGGTTCCAGTGGCGGTCGACCCGCGCGTCTACGATTTCGAAATCCTGCGTGGGGCGGGCAACGAGATTCGTCGTAATGCCGGCGCCAGCCTGTTGGATCTTGGTGATGGTGTGTTGGGTCTCGAGTTCCACTCCAAGATGAACGTCATCGGACAGGACACGATCTCGATGATCATGACGGCCTGTGAGGAGGCGGGGACCCGGGGGCAGGCGCTGTTAGTGGCAAACCAGGCAGAGAACTTCAGCGCCGGTGCAAACCTGATGTTGCTGCTGATGGAGGCACAGGAGGGCAACTGGGACGAGATCGATATCATCGTGCGACAGTTCCAGAGGGCCACCAACCGACTGGAGCAATGCTCTGTCCCGGTGGTGACGGTGCCGCACGGGTTGACGCTGGCTGGTGGTTGCGAGGTGGTCATGGCAGGTAACGCGATCCGTGCGGCTGCCGAGAGCTACATCGGTTTGGTGGAATTCGGCGCCGGGCTCGTGCCGGCGGGTGGCGGCTGCATGCGGCTGTACAAGCGCAACGTCGCCGCACTGCCCGACACCTCCGACGTGTATCCGGCGCTGCGCAAGACCTTCGAGACGATCGGCATGGCGAAGGTGGCGACGTCGGCTGAGGAAGGGCGTGAGTTGGGTTTCCTGCGACCGCAGGATACCTGGTCTATGAACGGCGACCATCGAGTGGCGGACGCCAAGGACCTGGCTCTAGCCATGGCCCAGGCGGGCTTCGAGGCACCGCGGCCTGACCGAGAGGTGCCGGTGATGGGGAAAGCGGGCGTGGCCCTGGCTGAAACCGTGCTCTACAACATGGAGCAGGCGGGATACATCTCGGAGCATGATCACAAGATCGGAAAGGAAATAGCCCGCATCCTGAGCGGCGGCGACGTCCCCGCGCCGACGACGGTGTCAGAGCAGCACATTTTGGACTTGGAGCGGGAGAGTTTCTTGAGACTGTGCGGTGAGAGAAAGAGCCTGGAGCGCATGCAGGCCATCCTCAAAACCGGCAAGCCACTGCGGAACTGACGGAAGGAGAAAGAGCCATGAGAGACGTGGTACTGGCCCTAGCCCTCCGGACTCCTGGAGGTAAGGCAAAGAAGGGGACCTTCCGGCAGACGCGTCCTGATGATCTGGGTGCGGCGGTGATTCGCGCGCTCCTCGAGAAAGCTGGGAACTTGGACCCGGCGCGCATCGGAGACGTGATAATCGGATGTGCAATGCCCGAGGCGGAGCAGGGTATGAACGTAGGGAGGAACGTGGTGCTGTTGGCCGGACTGCCGAATAGCGTCCCGGGCATGACGGTTAATCGCTTTTGCTCTTCCGGCCTGGAGACAGTCAACCTCGCGGCAGCGGAGGTCGCCCTGGGTCAGGTGGACGTGGCCATTGCGGGTGGTGTCGAGTCGATGACGCTCGTGCCAATGGGTGGGCATCGCTATCTGCCCAATCCCACCATGGCCGCAGATGCACCGGGCACATACCTGAGCATGGGGCTCACCGCTGAGCGGCTCTCCGAGCGGGACGGCATCGATCGGGAAGCGCAGGACGCCTTCGCTTATCGCAGCCACATGAAGGCGGTCGCGGCGCAGCAAGGCGGGAAGTTCGACGACGAACTAGTGCCCGTTACGACCGCGGTTAGTGAACCCGGCCCTAACGGAAATCCGGTGGTGCGAGAGGTCGTGTTGGATCGGGACGAAGGCCCGCGTGCGGACACCACACTCGATGCGTTGGCGAAGCTCAAGCCTGCGTTCAAGCTGAACGGCACTGTGACGGCAGGGAACTCCAGTCAGATGACTGACGGAGCGGCCGCGGCATTGTTGACGACTCCGGAGGTTGCCGCCGAACTCGGGCTCGAACCGCTGGCGCGTTGGGTGGGTTATGCGGTAGCCGGTGTTCCGCCCGAGATCATGGGCATTGGCCCGGTGGCAGCGGTGCCCAAGGTTCTCGATCGTGTAGGACTGAAGTTGGAGGAGATGGACGTCATCGAACTGAACGAAGCTTTTGCAGCGCAGAGCCTGGCCGTGTTGAAGGGATTGGGTCTCGACGCGGAGGACCCGCGCGTCAACGCCAATGGAGGGGCCATCGCGCTGGGTCACCCTCTGGGCTGTACAGGTAACAAGCTCACTGCTACCGCACTGCACGAACTGCGTCGGCGCAAAGGGCGCTACGCGATGGTCACGATGTGCATCGGCACCGGCATGGGTGCCGCGGGCATCTTCGAAGCCATGTGAGTGAGCGGAGGGAGGAGGATAATCCCATGCCCAGCGAGAACGGGTACCCCACAGGCGGGCAGTTTCTTCTGGAGGACACTGCGCCGGCCGACGTCTTTACACCGGAGGATTTCGACGAAACGCAGCGCATGATTGCGGACACGATCAGGGAGTTCATTCAGCGCAGTGTGAAGCCGCACCACGATGAACTGGAATTCGAGAAAAAGGTCGAACTCGGCAAGTCCATATTGAAAGAGGCAGGCGAGGCCGGTCTACTGTCGGTAGACTTGCCGGAAGCGTACGGTGGCATGGGTGCGGAGAAGGCTACCACCATGTTGGTATGCGAGCTAATGGCCTGGTCGGGCAGTTTCGCTGCAACGCACGGCGCGCACACGGGTATCGGCACGCTTCCGATTCTATATTTCGGGACCAAAGACCAGAAAGATCGATACCTCCCCAAGCTCGCGACGGGCGAGCTGATCGGTGCGTACGCGCTGAGTGAGCCAGGCTCGGGCTCAGACGCACTGGCTGCAAGAACAACTGCGGTTCTGAATGACAAGAAGACGCACTACGCTCTCACCGGAACCAAGCAATACATCACCAACGCCGGATTCGCCGATGTCATCATCGTGTTTGCCAAGGTGGATGGCGAGCAGTTCACCGCCTTCATAGTAGACCGCGACAGCCCGGGAGTAACAATCGGTCCTGAGGAGAAGAAGATGGGGATCAAGGGTTCGTCCACGTGTGCGGTAATACTCGAAGATGCGCAGGTGCCCGTAGAGAACGTATTGGGCGAGATCGGTCGGGGGCACGTTGTGGCGTTCAACATCCTGAACGTGGGCCGTTTCAAGCTGGGTGCGGGGACGGTTGGCGGTTGCAAGCTCGCGTTGGAGCACGCAGTTCCCTATGTGAAGCAGCGGCAGCAGTTCGGGCACCCGTTGAGCGACTTCGGATTGATCCGGGCCAAGATCGCCGACATTGCCGCCCGCACGTTCGTCTCGGAGTCGATGGTGTACCGTACCGCGGGTCTCATGGATCGCGCGATAGGAACCATCGAAGCTGGTGCAGATGAATTCGACCGGCGCACCATCGACAAGATCGAGGAGTACACTATCGAGTGTTCGATGATCAAGGTCTTTGCCAGCGAGGCGTTGGCGCTGGCTGCAGAAGAGGGACTACAGATGCTGGGTGGATACGGCTTCTGCGAAGACTACCCGCTCGAGCAGATGTATAGAGACGAACGCATCAATCGTATCTTCGAGGGCACCAACGAGATCAACCGCATGCTCGTGCCGGGTATGATCCTCAAGAAAGCACTGAAGAAGGAGCTGCCGCTGTTCGCCGCTGCTAAGCAGGTTGCGGAGGATCTGCTCGGCCCACCGGAGTTTGAGGAAGCGGGTGAGCCCGGTTTCCTCGAGGAAGAAACCAAGCTAGTAGCGGCCATGAAGAAGGCCTGCCTCGCGGCACTCGGCTTCGCAGCACAGAAACACGGCGAGAACATCAAGGACCGGCAGGAAATACTATCGGACGCCGCGGACATGGTGATGGACACCTACGCGTGTGAGAGTGGTTTGCTGCGAACACTCAAGAAGGCGGCGGCCGATGGTGAGAAGAGTGCGCAGGCCATGGCAGAGATGGTGACACTCTACGCCCACGATGCGATGGACCGCATGGCTATTTGGGGCCGGAACGTATTGGCACAGAGCGCTGAAGGCGACGAACTGCGCACGATGATGGCCGGGTTGCGCCGCCTCACTAAACACGTGCCGGTCAACCGCGCCCGGTTGCACGACGCCATTGCCGCTCGAATAGTGGAGGCAGGGCATTACGTGGTGTAGGACAAGAGCGGCAGGAGCTGCAGAATCGGCGGACGGACAGACGGCTGGCCATAACAGGGGAACGATGTTCACTCGTTCCCCTCTTTTCCCAATCCTTCATTAGTTTTCTCTCTTCCCCTTTGTACCGCTATTGCACTAGCTGATGAGCCTGACAATCCACCTAGGGGCGCGCCATGAGATCCGTCTCCATCCATACTTTGCAGGCAGCGGCCGCTCTACTCGCCTTGGCTGTGACGTCCGGAACAGCACAAGAACGGCCCAATCTCACGCCTGATGACTACAGCAAATGGGAATCGTTCGTATTCGGAGGCACGAGTATCTCGCCGAACGGCGAATGGCTGGCATACGCGATTCGCCGTGTGAACGAGGAAACGGAACTGCGAGTTCGGCCGCTGCGCCG
>JARRLJ010000064.1:0-6935 GCA_037387025.1 Gemmatimonadales bacterium | reverse complement strand
AAAGAAGCGGGCGAGCCTCGAAGCCTGCTGGGAGCCTATCATGCTGGAGGTACTGGCAGGTGCAGCGCCGGACTCCGAGTTGCACACCCTGGTGAAACCCGACGAAGAGCGCTACTTCGTGGACTTCCTCATGCATTACAGCACTCGGCTCAAGGGTGACGAACGCGCAGCAGTCTTGGAGCTATCCCACCACTACTTGCCATGGGTCGCCCTCCAACTCAAGCGTCGCAGTCCGGAGCGGCGAGCGCGGGCTGTGCAGACCTTGGGGGAGCTCGATGCCCAGGGTTACACGGACGAGCTCATGGCCGCGCTAACCGATCCGTCACCACTGGTTGCGATCACGGCAGCGCGCGCCTTGGCGCGGCAGAGAAACCCGGACCTCGCCCGGGGGCTCGTCGACAGCTTTGGAGCAGTGGAGCTCTGGCACAAGCGATTCCTATCATCCATGCTGGCGAATATGGGCCCCAAGTCCGGTCCGATTCTGCGCGATGCTCTAGCGGACCCGAATCAACCCACCCATACCCGAGTACTTGCCGCGGAGACTCTGGTACAGCTCAATGACCTGGCTGCGGTCGATTCCGCTACCGCTGTGATCCAAACGGAACACGACACCGATCTGTTGGTGGCCGCCCTACGTTTGATCCAGCGAGTCGGGGGCGAAGAGCAACGAGAGCCAGTCAAACGGTTGCTCAGCGCGACTGATCCGGCGGTCCGAGCGAACGCCGTGCGAGCACTAGCGTGCGTTGGCACCCAATCAGACGTTGACCTGGTACGGAAAGCTGTAGAGGACGAATCGAATTGGGTGGTCATGCACGCCGTTTGGGGATTAAAGGCCCTAGGGCGCTTGGACATGTTGCGGGACATCGTATCGTGCAATCACCGTCGCGCGGCAGCAGCACGTGAGATGCTGGCCGAGGTACCGGCTTAGCCGTGGACGTCGTATGGTCGGTGATCGCCGCATTCAACGCGCTTGTCCTCGTCTATTTCTTCACTCTCAATTCCGTCTACTTGGGCGCTACACTCCTTTCATTCCGATTCCTAGCCCGCTACGCACGAAGACTCGAATCAGTAGACGTGGATGAACTGATAGCTTCAGGGGCCGCACCGCCCATCACGTTGATAGCTCCAGCATACAATGAGGAGAGGACCTGCGTAGAGTCGACGCGCTCGTTGTTGACTCTCCAGTACCCCGAATACGAGGTCCTCGTAGTCAACGATGGTTCACCGGATCGGACCTTGGATCTGCTGGTGGAGACCTTTGAAATGGTGCCGGCCCACAGATTGCCTTCGACCGAGCTCGATACAGCGGACGTCCGTCGAATATACCGCAGCGCTCAGCACCCGAATCTCTGGCTCATAGACAAGGAGAATGGTGGAAAGGCAGACGCGATAAACGCGGGATTGAATCTGTGTCGCTCGCCACTGTTTTGTGTCATCGATGCTGATAGCCTCTTGGAACGAGACTCTCTGATGAGGGTTTGCCGTCCGTTTCTGGAGGATGCTACGACCGTGGCCGTAGGAGGCATAATTCGCATAGTGAACGGCTCAACAGTAAGACATGGGGTAGTCGAAGAAGTGCGGATGCCTCGGAATCTGTTGGCTCGATTTCAGGTGCTCGAATACCTGAGAGCCTTTCTCTCGGGGCGAGTTGCGTGGGCTGAGCTGAATGCAGGCCTGATCATCTCGGGAGCCTTCGGCTTGTTCCGACGCTCCACCGTGGTTGGCGCCGGCGGGTACGCAACTGACACAGTCGGCGAGGACATGGAGATCGTGGTGAGATTACACCGGTATTGTAGAGAACAAAAGGCACCATACAAGATTGGCTTCATTCCAGATCCAGTGGCCTGGACCGAGTGCCCCGAGACCCTACGTGGCATGAGCCGGCAACGAGATCGGTGGCAACGTGGTCTCATGGAGTCACTCATACGCCACCGCCGTATGCTACTTAATCCTCGCTACGGTACGGTCGGGCTCGTCGCGTATCCATACTTCTTTTGCCTGGAGATGCTAGGACCGCTCATCGAGGTAGCTGGCTATACGATGTTTGGTGTGACGTTATTGGCCGGCCGCACGTCGGAGCCCTACGTTGTGGCTTTCCTTTCCCTGGCAATCATCTTTGGGATAGCGTTGTCGACATCAGCCGTTCTGCTGGAAGAATTGACCTTTCGTGGATACCCCCGGTTTAGAGACCTCGTGCACCTGATCTGGCTGGCCGTTGCCGAGAACGTTGGGTATCGGCAGTTGACTTCGTTTTGGCGAGTGAAGGGCATCTTCTCAGAACTTCGTCGGGCAAAACACTGGGGCAAGGCACCGCGCAAAGGGTTTCTCCTGCGACCCGAATGATAAAGAGGTACGCACCTGTCTCGATCGTCCTCATGGCACTCCCCGCAATGGCGTGGTGCCAGCAGACCGACTGTCCCGAAGCGTCGAATGAAGATGTCGAGAAGGCGTGGGAATTCTACCGATCGGGTCAGATCCAGGAAGCAGCTGAGTTATTCCGTCAAGCACGAGACCGTTGCCAATTGCATATAGGCGCAAATACGGGTCTCGGGTACACCGCGATCCGCGCGGGACGGCTAGCGGAGGCTCGGGATCTCTTCGCCGGTGTCCTCGAACGAGATTCTCTCGTCATAGACGCACTCGTTGGCTCTGGAATCGTCGCTTGGAGGACGGGTGACATCGAGGCCGCCACAAGGACATTTGGACGCGTTCGGAAGCTCGAGCCGGATCATCCAATCGCCAGTGACTATCTCTCCCGTCTTCCGCCGGAACTCGGCCCACCTCCGCCTCGACCACCTTTGAGTCTGCCCGACAGTACTATCTACACGGTTCGCGTGAACGGAGATCATCTCGAGATCCTCTCGGAGTCCGGCTGGGACCCGTTTTACATCAAGGGTATCAACCTGGGTGCCGCACTCCCCGGCAAGCACCCGAGCGAATTCCCCGACTCTGCCGTGTACGCAAACTGGATAGCAGCAATGTCCGAAATGGGCGCCAACGCAATCCGGGTCTACACCATTCACCCACCAGGCTTCTATCAGGCACTGCACGATCACAATTCCAGGAACCCTGACAGATTGCTGTGGCTGATTCATGGGGTGTGGACTGAACTACCGCCGGACCATGAGTACGACGACCCTGCATGGGAATCCGAGTTCTTTACGGAGATGCACCGAGTCGTTGATCTACTACATGGTAGGGCAGACGTCGAGCCTCGCGCAGGACATGCTTTCGGCCACTATGTGGCTGACGTTTCTCAATGGGTTCTGGCATATATCATCGGCCGAGAGTGGGAACCCTTCTCGGTGGCCTCCTACAACGGAAAGCGCACGGGTGAGTCCGAGTGGCTTGGCAAATATATCGCCGTGCATGGGGGTAGTCCGATGGAAGTCTGGCTGGGGCGTGCGTGCGAGGAGATCGTCTCGTACGAGATGGCGACCTACAAGACACAACGTCCCATCGCGTACACGAATTGGCCTACTCTGGACCCATTGCGTCACCCGACCGAGACGACCGTGAGAGCCGAAGTGGCTCTTCGCCAGAAGATCGGTGAAACCGTCAAACGCATTCCCAGGGAATACGACAACGACACACTCGACCTCGACGCGACGCGCATGTCGTCTACATCGAGCTTCCCAGCCGGCGTGTTCGCCGCGTTCCATGCCTATCCCTACTATCCCGACTTCATGATTCTCGATCCGGGGTACAGCGTTGCACAATCATCTCTCGGACCCTCCAACTACTTCGGCTACCTTCGAGATCTCAAAGCCCACCACCGCAATATGCCGGTAGTAATAGCTGAGTATGGCGTACCCACAAGCATCGGCATCGCCCATTTGCAGCCTCAGGGATGGCACCACGGGGGACACGACGAGCAGCGCATGGCCGAGATCGATGCGCGGCTGACTCGCGAGATCGCCGAGGCTGGAATGGCGGGCGGAGCAATCTTCGCCTGGATTGACGAGTGGTTCAAGAAGAACTGGATCGTCATCGAATATGAGCTTCCACCAGACCGAAACCGCCTTTGGCTCAATAGACTGGATGCAGAACAGCACTATGGCATGATTGCAATGGAACCGGGACAGATCCTGGCCGGCGCCACACTATCCGAGCGCATGTCGGATTGGCAAGAAGTGCCGGCGCTCTATTCACATGCGGATGGCAGTAGTCTGCGCGCCGCCGTAGATGAAGCGTACCTTTGGATACTGCTCGAACCAGGTGAGAGGCAATTCGAGGAAGTCTTGATCGGTTTCGACATTCTGGAGCCGACAAGGGGGGACTTTCGCTGGCCCAACAAGGTCGCGTATCAATTGCCGCTGGGTATCGAATTCGCATTGCGTATCGTGCCCGACGAGGTGCGGCTGTTGGCCGATCGGCAATCCAACCCCGTTTTCATCGATACGGTTCGTGCTGGATTGCCTGCATATGAAGTCAAAGTCCGCACCATCGACGCGAACATTCCACCCGGCATGTTCAGCGGGCGATTGGAGCAATGGTTTCAGCACGAGTACGTGACGCGCTGGAACGATGACGGTCTGTACGATTCCCTTCGCGTCGTCACTAACCGTCCGCGGTTCACGGTTGCCGGACGAGAGTATGCCGCACTTGGATACGATCGTGGCGTGTTGGAGGAAGGTCCGCCACCCGATGGAAGCTGGGAACGCCTCGGGAACAACGGTACTGTTGAAATCAGAATCCCTTGGATGTTGCTGAACTTCACGGATCCCAGCTCGCGGAGAGTGCTGCAAGACGGACCGGACACCGAAACATTCGGAGGTGAGCTGGGAACTATCACAGTCGAGTCGATCGGAATCATTGCGGCCGCGCGTGATGAGAACGGCCATTGGACAACCTGGCCAACGTCACATGAATCAGTTGCGCGGTTCACCTGGCCTACCTGGGAAACACCAACATACAAGGTGCGCCGGCGACCGGTCTTCGACACGATGCGGAACACGTGGCAGGCGCTATCACCACTGGTGTTCGTTAATACCGAGCGATGAGACGCACTATACGACACATGGGACTGTGCCTAGTGCTGGGTGTTTTGGCAGCACCAGCTCATCCTCAGAATGCGGCGGACGTCGCGTGGCGGCAGGGAGACCTCGTCGCAGCTAAACGTCTTTACGCGGAGCGGCTGGCCGCCGATTCGACAGATGAGATAGCGCTTCACCGCATGGCACTCATGCTGGGCTGGGATGGTGGCTACCGGGAGAGCATTGCTCTGTTCGACCGTCTGCTGGAACTCTCCCCCCGCAATTGGGAAGCAGCAGTCGATCGGGCCAGAGTCTATGCGTGGCAAGGACAGACGGAGACAGCAATTGACCTGCTCGATGCTGTACTCGAACAGCAGCCAACTTACGTGCCAGCCCTGCAGGCCCGAGCCCTTTTCCAGTCCTGGATTGGCCAGCACAGTGCAGCTCTCTCCACGTACGAGCAGATCGGTCAGATAGTCCCCGAGAACAGATCGATACCCCGGGAGCGAGCCCGCGTCCTATCCTGGTCCTCTCAACTCGACGCCGCCATCGCAATCTACGACAGCTTGCTGCGGACAGACCCGAGCGACCGCGAGACACGGCTCGGACTCGCGCGAGTGCTGTCCTGGACCGACAAACTCGACTCGGCGGCTTCCATTTACCGCACGCTGCTCGCTGTCCAACCGAGGGACGTTGACGCGCTACAGGGGCTAGGCCGCGTCGCAAGCTGGGCCGGCGATCTCGTGGCCGGTGAACAATACCTGCGCATGGCCCTCGAAGTCAGAACGGAGGACGTGAGCACCCTAGCAGAGCTCGCGTCTAACCTCCGTTGGCAGGGAAGAGAAGCAGAGGCGCTCCACTTCCTGGAGCGAGCTGAACTCCTGGCACCCGGTCATGGTGACGTGCGGGCTGAGTTGCAGTGGGTCCGAGCTGCTGTGGCACCGAGAGCGAACATCTCCTGGGTTTATGAGAACGACTCAGACGGGAACCGCGTCTCTTCGTTGATGATCCCCGGGGCATGGCGTCCAGCACCCAGGATAGAACTTCGGACACAGGGATATCTGAAGAACCTCAGGCTGGTCGGCGCTGCGCCGCTGGATTATAGCGCGTACGGGGTGCGGGTCGACGGTTGGGCCCAGCTCGAACCCGGATGGGAGTTCCTGCTCGGCACGGGTGTAAGTGGAAGTAGTGCAGCCGGTACCGGGGCTATGGAACGGTTCAGCCTGAAAATCGCTAGCCCGCGTCGATACGCCGTGTTCGGAACCATCTCGTTCTTGCATGAGCCCCTGGACGCATCGGCGATGCTTGTCCGGAACCAGGTGACGATCGACATGTTGAGCCTCGATGCGACCACCGTCTCCGCAGGCGGAGTGACGTTGCATGGCAGCATCTCCTATGCTGAGTTTGACGGGTCTGAACCGAACCCAAGGAAGGCAGCGTACCTGGGGGCCACGAAACGTATCAATCGTCAGATTACGCTGGGCGCCGCTCTGAGGGCCTTCGGATTCGACAAGAATCTGAATGATGGTTACTTCGATCCCGACCTCTACTTCCTGAGTGAAATCAACGGCGGATGGCAGAACCAGTTCGGAAAGTGGTATACGACGATGGCATTCGCACCAGGCTTACAGGTGGTCGGCAAGGGCGGTGATCTGTCACTCTCTGGGAGAGCACGGATCGGCGTGGGATACCGAGTCTCTCCAGGCCGCGAAATCGAGTTGACCGGAGGCTTCTCCACAACTGGACTGAGCATATTCGGCTCAAACGTGGGTGACTACCGCTATCGAACGACGAGCCTATCGGCAGGCTGGATATTCTGACAAGATCAGCAAGGTGCAGCAAAGCGTCTGCCGATGAGCACATCCTCACCCACAAATATCCCCGCTGGACCAACTGAGCTACTCTCAAACAGATAGGTCTCTTCTCGACTCACCTCAAATAACGACTCGACCGCATGGC
>JARRLJ010000063.1:0-10587 GCA_037387025.1 Gemmatimonadales bacterium | reverse complement strand
GCGCCCTGCACCAGGTTGGCTCCGCCAAGGCCCATGAACGAGGTGCCTTCTACCAGAAAGATCACGTCCGACAATGCCGGCAGGTACGCCCCGCCGGCAACACACTGCCCCATGACCGCACTGATTTGCGGTACGTGGAGGTAGCGGCGCATTATCGAGTTGTAGTAGAAGATGCGAGCGGCTCCGTACTGTCCCGGAAACACACCTTCCTGATACGGCAGGTTCACTCCGGCTGAGTCAACGAGGTAGATGATCGGAATACGCTGCCGCATCGCGATCTCCTGGGCCCGCAACATCTTCTTGATGGTTTCGGGCCACCAGGAACCTGCCTTGACCGTGGCATCGTTGGCGACGATCACGACTTCTCGCCCACCGACATCACCTACTCCTGTGATGACACCGGCACCGGGCGCGTTTCCGTCATACTTGTCGTACGCCACCAGGAGCCCTACTTCTAGCCAAGGCGATTCAGGATCCACCAACCGCTGGACGCGCTCGCGTGCGGTCAATTTCCCCTGATCGTGCTGGCGTTGGATCTTATCAATGCCACCACCCAGCTCCAGGCGCTCGACGAGCTCCCGGTATTCTTGAGTGAGTTGGCGTAAGCGGCCGGGGTGTTCTATTGCAGCCTCATGCGTCACTCTTTTCGACTCTGGAACCACTCGGTTATGTACACGACTATATCCGATGTGGACGTTCCCGGTCCGAACAGCCGCGCGACCCCCTTAGCCTCCAGTAGGTCGATGTCATCCCGGGGTATGATCCCACCACCGATAACCAGAATGTCGTCCCGCCCCTGATCCTCCAACAGCTGTTTGATCCGCGGGAACAGGGTCAGATGAGCGCCGGACAGTATGGAGAGACCCACCACATCAACGTCTTCCTGGATCGCGGCGGTTGAGATCATCTCGGGGGTCTGATGCAGGCCGGTGTAGATGACCTCCATTCCGGCATCGCGCAGGCCGGCAGCGACTACCTTCGCGCCACGGTCGTGCCCATCGAGCCCAGGTTTGGCAATCAAGACTCGGATCGGTCGAGAGGGACTCTCAGCTCGTTGCGGTGCGGCAACCATGATGCGGTGAAGCTACCCAACTCCGTTTCTATAAACAAGTTACCGGCTCATGACTCGTCCCTAAATCGCAGCAGTGCAGCCAGTCCGTCTATCTGCTTCTGGGCTTGTGCGTCCTCGATCACGTCTACCTGACCACCCTGCCGCAGGGTCTCCTCAATCGCTTCGTCGACCACATCCGGCAACCGCCCCGCCTCCCCTTCGGTCTGACATCCATTCTCTTCCGTGGTGAGGCGACCCGACGCGCAGCGGTAGCCCCCATCGGTGACCGTGGGATCCACTAGCAGCGTGCGGACTGGCCCTTTGGACAACGCCCTTAGCGTTTCCTACAGGCCGTCGACGGCCCAACCGGTGCCAAGGCTTTCCTTCAGCTCGCTGATGTGTTCGGCCTCCCATTCACGTTCCCTCCTCCGTCGCACCGAAAGAACTGACTCCCACACTTCGGAATGTGTGGCGGTCTTGGGATTCAGCTTTGCGGTTCCCAGCAGCGCCTTCCTCACATACGGGTGCAGATGCGGCACGACTTCGGCCGCAACCGAACCGTTGGCTGCGAGAACCACCCCGCGGACATCCGAGCCGCGGGACAGCTCGAACAGACGATCGGCAACGTCGGCGTAGAGTCTGTCCTTCTCTTCCCGGATGCGCCGCTGGTAGTTGTGCTCACCGGCGCTGGCCTGCGAGCCTCCGGTGACCGACCTCCCCCCGTGAAACCTTCCGGCCCGAGTCGTGTCTCCAGGAGTCAAGCCAGACAGTTCCTCGATACCGAACGCGGTGACCGTGAAGAACCGAGCGCCGGTTCGACCGTAAGCCGCACAAACCACCAGACCGAATTCGTCGTCCAGAGCTGCAAGCTCACGCACCAATGGGGATCGGTCGATAGCGAGTCGCGACCGGAACACGTTCGGCAACGGTACCGCCTCGAACAACCCGATCGGTTCGCATGCGAAGACTGCTATACCCCTTCCGGTCGGCAGGTTGGAGGGATCCTCCAAATGCTCGCGTATGCGGTCGATGTCTCGGACGACGATCTCGCGCTCCGCCCGCGAGATCCCCTGATTGTCGAGCCACGCCAACCTTTCCTTGATTCGATTCTTCAGTTTGATCACATACTTGCCCCGACTCCTGTCGCGCGGTTCCAGCTTCAAATAGCACGACACGACCCAGTGGCCAGTTGTGCCCACCGCCGCAATTCGGTCCAACACAGCATGCAGTGTTGGCGGATTGGTTCTCTCAGTGGCTGCGGTCATGCTTCCTTTTGCCCTCCAGTGTACCCGGTCTAGAAGAAGACCGGTTCGCGATACGCACCGTAAACTTCTTCCAGTGCGTGTCTTATTTCGTAGAGTGTGCAGTAGCTTCGCGCGCAATCCAGCATGTAAGGGATCACGTTCTCATCCCGCCCGGCCGCCTCGCGCAGCGCGATAAGGCACTCTTCAACTCGTTCTTCTTCACGTTTATCTCGCAATGCGGCGAGTCGCTCTCTCTGGGTCGCGTCGGCAGAGTCACTCACTTTCAGTATCTCCAGTTCCTCGCCGTCGTCATCTACGAGGTCGTTTACGCCGACGACCACTCTGCGGTGCTGCTCTACCTCGTGTTGAAACCTCAATGCGCTGCTCGCGATCTGGCGCTGGAACCAACCGGCCTCGATACCCTTGACCACACCACCAACCTTCTCTATCTGATCGAACAGATCCTCCGCTTCCCGCTCCATGCGATCGGTGAGCGCCTCGACGTAGTAGGATCCTCCCAACGGGTCGATCACGTTTGCCACGCCAGTTTCGTGAGCCAGAATCTGCTGGGTCCTCAAGGCCAGCTTCACGGCATCCTCAGTTGGCAACGCAAGGGTCTCATCCAGAGAGTTGGTGTGCAATGACTGTGCCCCGGCTAGAGCAGCAGCCATTGCCTGATAAGCAACACGTACTACGTTGTTCATGGGCTGCTGGGCAGTGAGCGACACGCCGGCCGTTTGGCAGTGGAATCGCATCATTTCGGAGCGCTTGTTCTCGACCCTGTAGCGCTCGCGCATGTGGCGGGCCCAGATCCGGCGTGCTGCCCGCATTTTGGCCACCTCTTCGAAGAAATCGTTGTGGACATCCCAGAAGAACGACAACCGCGGTGCAAACTCGTCAACGTCGAGCCCGGCCGCCCTCCCCCGCTCCACATACTCGAACCCATTTGCGAGCGTGAACGCCAATTCCTGCACCGCCGTAGCACCGGCTTCGCGAATGTGGTAGCCGCTTATCGAAATGGTGTTCCACAGCGGCGTGTGCTCGGAAGCCCACTCAAACATATCCACGATGATCTTGAGCGCCGGTTCGACCGGGAACACCCACGCATGTTGAGCCTGATATTCCTTCAGGATATCATTCTGAACGGTTCCCCGAAGCTTGGAGATGTCTGCGCCCTGCCTTTCGGCGGCCGCGACATAGAAACAGAACAGCATCGCCGCCGGACCATTGATGGTCATCGATGTTGACACCTCTTCCATGGGGATTCCATCGAACAACGTCTCCATGTCAGCCAACGACGAAATCGCGACGCCGCATTTTCCGACCTCGCCCTCGGCCCGTGGGCTGTCCGAGTCGTAGCCCATCAGCGTGGGAAAGTCGAATGCCACTGAAAGGCCTGTCTGCCCGCGTTCCAGCAGGAACTTGTAGCGGCGATTGGTATCCTCCGCTGTTCCGAAGCCCGAGAACTGGCGCATGGTCCAGAGCCTACCGCGATACATGGTGGGGTGAATGCCACGGGTGTAAGGGTAGCTGCCCGGGAAACCCAGTTGAACGTCCTGATCGAGTCCCGCGAGGTTGTCCGCCGTATATAGGGGATCTACCTCGGCCGAACTCTGTGTAACGAAATCGATGTTGCGCTTGGCCGCTTCCTCGTAGGCTTTACGCCAGGCCTCATACGCCCGTTCATTCTTCATTGCTTGCACCGCCCTCTTTCGAACTGGCAAGGATCGTCTGCGCCAGCCGGTATGGACTCGTCTCTCCTCGGACAACTCTATCGAGCCCCTCGGCCAGGAGCTGTTCTCCCCGCCCGTTGTGCCACACTGATGCGCTCAACGTTCGGTCCACCACTTCTCGGGTGTGCCGCTCCAGCCGCTGACGGCGTCTCACCTGCAACTCACCGCTGTCCTCGAGAAACGAGTGATGCAACTCGATCTGATCGAGCAGTTCCTCGATCCCTTCACCTTTGACAGCCACCGTGGTCAACGTCGGTGGTTTCCAGCCATCGGGGTCGCCGGCATTCCCGTCGGTCGCAGGGCCCATCTCCGTCGGACTGTGATGCGGTGCTATCCGGCGGTAGGCATTGCCCTCGCGCAACCCGAGCATTACGTCGACTTCCTGAACCAACCGCTCTGCACCCGGTCGATCGGCCTTGTTGACCACGAAGACGTCCGCAATCTCCATGACCCCGGCTTTGAGCACCTGAATACCGTCGCCCGACTCCGGCACCAGCACCAGCACTGACGTGTCTGCGCTGGCCGCTATGGTCAATTCGGATTGCCCCACGCCGACGGTCTCTATGATGATGCGATCGAATCCGAAGGCATCGAGTACATCACACACTTCGCGTGTGGTTGTCGCGAGCCCGCCGACCGCACCTCGCGCCGCCATCGAACGGATGTAGACTCCCGGGTCGAGCGAGACCGACTCCATCCTTATCCGATCCCCCAACAACGCACCGCCAGTGAACGGACTAGTTGGATCGACGGCCACCACTGCCACGGTACGGTTGTGAGCTCGGTAACCCTGGATCAAGCGTTCGGCTAGTGTGGATTTGCCCGCGCCCGGCGGGCCGGTAAGGCCGATCCTATGTGCGGTTCCAACCTTCGGATGGAGCTCGGACAACAGGGCTTCATAACCTTCACGCCCGTTCTCGACCCACGAGATGGCCTTTGCTAGAGCGCTAATCTCACGGTTCTCTATACCCTCTAACAGCCCGTCAGTCTCCACGATTCAAAGTTCGCGACACAGCGGAGGTCACCGCAACCCATCACAATGATGGGAGCAACAGCATCGCAGCCAGCCCGAGCAACAAAAAGAAACCGACCACATCGGTCAAAGCCGTAACGAAAACCGAGCTTGCAACCGCTGGGTCAAACCCCAGCTTCTGCAGCACCAGCGGAATCAACGCCCCGGCGGTCGTGGCCAGTGCGAGGGTTCCCCACATTGCCAAAGTGACCACAACTCCAAACTGCCAGCCAAACCCGAATGGCGTGGCCACTAGGCCGGCGATTGCTCCCACTGCCACGCCGTTGACGACTCCCACCAGAAGCTCCTTGCCCACCACCTGCATCCCTCTTCCGGCAGGGATCATGCCCACCGCTATACGGCGCACGGTAACAGCCAGTGCCTGGGAACCTGCGTTCCCCCCCATTGCCGCGATGATCGGCATAATTGCAGCAAGTAGCAACAAACGCTCGATAGTGTCTCGGAAAACGTACACGACAATGGCGGCGAGGGATGCCGTGAACATGTTGAGGTAGAGCCATGGCAGCCTGGCGCGCACGGCCTGGTACCACGTTCCGGCTAGTTGCTCTTCTGGCGGAGCGCCACCGAACTTCAGGATGTCCTCGGTTGCTTCGGCCTCAACTACATCCATCACATCGTCGAACGTAATGCGGCCGAGCAGCTTGCCCGAGAGACTCACTACCGGAATCGACGGAATGTTGTATCGGGCGATTAGCTGCGCCACTTCCTCCTGATCGACGTCTGGCGTAACGGCTGCCAGTGGCTGCTCCATGATCTCACTCACAGGTGTCTCCGGTTTAGCCACCACCAGCCGTTGCAGCGGAAGCATGCCGACGAGACCGTTCTCCTCGTTCACACAGTACACCTGGTAGAACTCTTCCACCTCCTCCGCCTGTTTGCGTATCTCGTCTATCGCCTCCGCCGCGCTCGCAGTCTCGCTGACCGCGACGACCTCCGGGTTCATCCGCCCGCCGGCCGACTCTTCGTCGTACCGTAGCAACCG
The DNA here is from genome assembly GCA_037387025.1 of Gemmatimonadales bacterium. Classification (GTDB taxonomy): domain Bacteria; phylum Gemmatimonadota; class Gemmatimonadetes; order Gemmatimonadales; family GWC2-71-9. Next base: position 4,544 of record JARRLJ010000063.1, on the reverse strand, counting down.
CTCGATGTCGGCTCGGCGGGCCACAGACGCCAGAATCCGCGCCGCCTTATCCGATGGTAGTTCGGAGATCAGATCAGCGGCATCGTCTACATCGAGTTCCTCAACAATGTCGGCCGCCTGCTCTGGTTTCAGTGCGGCCAGAACGTCTTCGGGATGCTCCTCTTCCTCCATTTCCGCGAGGGCGTCGGACACGATTTCCGGTGGCAGGGCCACCACCAGCCTGATGCGTACGTCCTCGTCCAACGCAGCCAGGATATCTGATAGATCAGACGGGTGAAGGTGACGGGAGCGGGCCAGAAAGCGTACCACCTTGCCAGCTTCAGCGAGCTGCTGCAACTCCTCGTGCAGGTCGGTACGCGCTTCTAACCGCGTGTGTCCTTCCATTCACCCGTATCCTTGAGTAGTGATTCCAGATCCAGCCCGCGCCTCACCAGCGGGCTGTTCATCTCAGCAGGACTCACAGCGCCGGCGGAAATCACCAGCTTCATCGCCTCTTCGACCGATATCTGTGCGTCGAGGACGTTCCTCCGAGGAATCACCAGCATGAAACCCGACGTAGGGTTGGGCGTCGTGGGAACGAATACGTTCACGCATGGCTCTCCCACTATGTGTGACATTTCCGGGGCATCCTCGTTGGTCACGAAGGCCACCGCCCACGAACCTCCAGTGCCAGCAGTATGAAACCCAGGCCCGGTATCCTGAACCCCAGCGCCTGTTCCAACGGCCTACCCAACAGGCCATCCATCCTCTGGAATACCCAGTTCAAAACAGAAATCGTGAGGCCTACTGGTGCTATCACGATCAACCCAACGACAAAATACCGTCGCAAGCGACGCGGCAACGGACTTCTGCGAGCAGTGCCTGGAATCCTGGGACCTGTCATTTGCGCGGCTCCGTTGTGAGTCTGACGGTCGGCGTGGCACCACGCCGCACGGCTACGCGTTCCACCCTTGTTGCGCTAGCCACCAACACATCAAACTCGAGTCCGGCCAGCTCGAAACGTTCTCCGGCGCCCGGAATCCGTCCTACTGCACGTGTGAGCATACCACCAACCGTTTCCGCATCCGCGGGCAGATGAACGGCGAACCTCTCGGCAATCTGCTCTGCGGGAGCCGTTCCCGGCATCTCGATTACTTCCTTGCCAGCCGGCTCGGGCTCGTTCCACGGGTCGACTGCTTGGAACGTCTCGTCAACGAGCTCCTCCAACAGATCCTGCAGTGTGGCAATACCAGCCGTTCCACCGTATTCGTCCAATACGACCGCCAATTGTCGTCGATCGCGCTGCATCTCGAACAACAAGTCGGCACAAAGCCTGGATGCAGGAGCCTCCGCCACCGGCCGCACCCCCAGTTCTCCGCCCGGCGTGAGCTTCAGCAGGTCTAGTACATGGAACATACCCACGATGTTGTCGAGCGAATCGCGATAGACAGGCAAACGCGACAAACCCGATTCGGCAAACATACGTCCCACCTCTGCTTGGCCCACCCCCTCAGGCACGGCAACGATCTCTGTTCGCGGAGTCATCACCTCCCGCACCGAGTCACCCGTATCCTGTGCGCCACCAGAGTGTGTCAGGTCACTGCTGGGTCTCACCCTGGACTCATGTGGAAGAACCGGGTCCAGAATTGGAGCCAATCTCGCGACGATGGGGATAGTGCCTCGGATCACCTCCTCGGCCCACCTCCGACCAGCCGTTCTGGGAAAGGCGTACATCGCCGTAACGAGAAGTGGAAGCGCGATCAACAATACCGACACGATCAACCAGTACAGCTGCATGTTCTGCACGAGCTCGCTCAAACCCGCTCCGGAGAGGAGAGCTCCACTGGCGGCAAGACCCAGTGCAGCACCCAGGGTTCGTTCGGGTGATGCCAACAAAGCACGCGCTGCCTGGGCACCCTTCTGCCGATTCACTATCCACCGATACAGTTCCATTCGGTTCACCGCCCCTGCCGACACGGCCACCGTGGTCCCCAGCGCAGCCAGGAGGACTCCAACCGTCAACAGCACGACGCCGATCATTCTTCCCACCTATCCGAGGCATCGTCTGCAGATTCACTGGCTATGCGCTCGAAGTACACGCGCTTGATGCGGCGGCGGCGCACCTGCTCCACTACCACACGGAATCCACCGATCGTCAGTTCCTCTCCCGGATGCGGCACGCGCCCAAGTTCCGAGTATACTAGACCGCCTACCGTGGTTACGTCCTCACATTCCACTTCGGTTCCCAACAGCTGCGATAGATCGTCGAGCGCCAAGCTTCCTTCCACCCAGAAGCGGTCCTCCCCTTCTCGCTCTATCGGCGGCACCTCGTCGAGGTCGTATTCACCATAGATCTCGCCTACGATTTCCTCCAGCACGTCCTCCAACGTGATCAAACCCGACGTGCCCCCGAACTCGTCGACCACGATCGCTATCTGGCTCGGGCCTTTCTGAAAATCACGTAGCTGCGCTGGCAGCTTCTTGGACTCGGGCACGAAAAGAGCGGGCCGAATCAAGTCCTGCCAACGTTCTGGCTTCTCCTCGGCACCCGTGATCGCCGGAGTGAGATCCTTCAGGTAGAGGACTTCTAGCGATCAGTTCAACGATCTCTTTCCAAGTCGCAGTGGACTCAACCGCCACAATGTCTAACCGGGGCGTCATCTCTGCCTCTACTGTGGTATCGGAAAGCGAGAACACACCGATGAGCATGTCGCGGTATTCCGGCCCGAATCTGTCAACCGGCTTGCGCACGGGGAGCAACCGATGCATCCACGTCTCGACCGTGGTGATGAGGCCGAACAACGGGGCGAACGGAAACAGTATCCAGTGGACCCTACGAGCGGCCGACCTTGCGATCCGCGGCATCAGCGCCGCCAACCCACGTGGTATGCTCTCGGCAACGAGGTAGAGCAGCGCAACCACGACGGAGAGTTCGAGCACGCCGGACGGGAAAGGTCGGCCCCACCACGCCACGACACCCGATGAAGCCGCCGCAGAAATGGTCAGGAGACCCAGCCGCGCCATGTGTATGGCACGGTAGACTGGCACCTTGGCTTTATGCGCGCCAGGTGGCTCGCCCATCGTTCGCGCCACTGTTGGGGCCTGTTGTGCGATGGCCAGGAGGCCGGCCCACAAGGTGGTAGCGACGGCGAACACCAGAGCCGCAGTCCGTAACGCCGCAGCCGTCATTCGATTCCCCCAATCATTTGACGCACATAGCGCTCTTGGACCCGCCACATGACGGACAATGTGCGCTCGTCGCCCTCGGGGTGATCATATCCCAGCACGTGCAGCGTTCCATGTACTACGAGGCGCAGTAGTTCCTCTTTTTCGGAAACACCTATCTGGTGGGCGGTCCGCCGTGCGACACTTGGGCAGACGTAGACATCGCCAACGATCCGGCCTGGGTGAGGCAGGCCGAACGCGATGACGTCAGTAGCCTTATCGTGCCCGAAGGTTCGCCGGTTCATCGCCCGCATACTCTGCCCGGAGAGAAAGGTCACGCTTACATTTGCTGCGCCCACACCCTCGCCATCGAGGACCACAACCACAGCATCGCGTGTATCCGGTACCGGTAGCGAGCTTCCCGGCTGGGAGTGCACTCGGACGTCACGTGTCTGTTGAGCCATCCCAATCGGACGACAGACCGCCGGTGGTGGACGGGTAGTCTATTCGGTTGTGTCGAACTCCCTCGAACACGCGAACGAACTCGTTCCTCACCCGCGTAATCTGTGTCATGGTCAGCGGTGCATCGTCCAGTTGTCCAGCTTCGATGCGCTGTCGGAACAAGTGGTCTATCGCGTCCCTCGTCTTCTGTTCGGAGGGCTCCTCAAGGACACGCACTGCAGCCTCCACGCTGTCACCAAACATGACGACTGCTGTCTCTATCGATCTCGGCTTGGGACCAGGGTACCGAAATTCTTCGATGTTGATGTTCTCCTCACCGTTTTGCTGTCGCGCCCGTTCAAGGAAGTACGATATCTCCATGGTACCATGGTGCTCTGGAATGAAATCCTTGATCGCCTGAGGCAGACGACTCTCGTTGGCTAGTGCCAATCCTTCGCGCACGTGATTGCGGATTATCGACGCCGAGACCTCCGGTTTGAGTTTATCGTGCGGGTTGACCCCCGGCATCTGGTTCTCCACGTAGTACTGCGGTTTCTTGAGCTTACCGATGTCGTGATAGTAACAGCCTACACGTGCCAACAGACCGTTAGCGCCTATCGCATTGCACGCGGCCTCGCTGAGATTCGCCAGTGCCAAGCTGTGCGCATAAGTGCCGGGAGTCTCCGTAGCAAGTCGGCGCAGCAGTGGACGATTGGGGTCGGACAGCTCGAGCAGTGTGAGTTCCGTTGTCACGCTCGTCAACGATTCGAACAACGGCAGCGTAATGCTTACCAGTGCCGCTGAAATCATCGCATTCACACCGCCAATTGCAGCTGTTCGGCCGACGAACGTGATCGGCTCCTCGAGACGCAATGCCACCGTCAGGACAGAGCAACAAAACAAATTACTAATGCTCTTGACAAATTAAAAATCCCTTACGTTGTTGAAGAAGGAGAAGC
>JARRLJ010000062.1:0-8570 GCA_037387025.1 Gemmatimonadales bacterium | reverse complement strand
CGCCTCGGGAGGAAGGTGAGGCGTGCGACTCTGACTAAACAAGCAGCAAGCTAACTTGTTTATTCACAACAGCTTGTGACGAGCGTCACAAAAGCTTGCGCAGAGTGGATCGAGGCCTGTTTATTGTGAGACGTGAGTAGCGCGCGACGACTCTCGCCGCCACGCGGGTAGCTGAGCGGGCCTCAGAAGGCGCCCCAACTCCCTCGAGCAGGGTTACTAAAGAGGCGTTCCCTAGTTGCTGTCTGAAACTGCCGGTATCGCCTTGAGCACTTCTCTGGTCAGGTCCCAGCGATCGAATCCCTGTCGTCCGTAATCGAGACCGCGACGTACGATCACGACGTCGTGTGAGGGAACCACGATCGCGAATTGTCCTCTATTACCTGCTGTGGAATAAGCGTCGCTCGGTACGTCGGTACGATCGTCGGGCACCAGCCACCATTGTCCGCCGTAGAAGTTGCCACGTGCTGCCGTTGCAGGAGCCGGTGTGCGAACGAAATCGATCCACTCCTCGGACAACACTCGCTCGCCATTCCACATACCGTTTTGCAGGTAGAGCAAGCCGAATCGTGCCAGATCTCGTGCGGTAGTGTACACCTGGCTGCTCAAGATGAAATTGCCAAAGCGGTCTACTGACAGCAGCGTGTTGCGCATTCCTATACGATCTAGCAGAGCCTTCCGCGGGTACTCCAGGTATGTTTGGGCATCGCCGAGCGCCAGCTTCATTGCATACACGGCGAGAATGGTATCGTAGTTCTCATAGTCCCAATACGTTCCCGGTTCGCGTATGAGGCCGCGGTCTCGGGCGCCATCGATAGAGCTGGCGCCTGCCCAATAAGCCAATCCAGACCCGGTTGCGTATTCCATGCCGCGGTTGTCCACCGTATACAGGCCGCTCGACATGTTGAGCACGTGTCGCAAGGTAATGGCGTTGCGTGGATCGGTTTCTGGTGAGGTTGCCTGTGGCAGCCAATCGAATCCCAAGGGCTCATCCAGCTTCATCCGTCCTTCGTCGACCAACATGCCGATGAGTGTCACGGCGATACTCTTTGCCGTCGACCACGTGCGGGTCTTCGTGGTGGCATCTACTCCTGGGGCGTAGCGTTCGTGGATGATCTTGCCATGGTGAACGACGATGAGACTCAGCGTGACCTGCTCCGGCGATTCGCGGTTGAACGCCCAGTCCGAAGCAGCCGCCAACGCGGCCGCATCGACTCCGTCGGGAGGGGACGTGTTTTCAATCAGGTCGCCATCGGGCCATGGGATGGTAGCGGGATCGCCCGGTGGGGGTGGCCTATCGAGTATTGGCAGGCTTTCGATGTCTTCGAACGTCTGGTCCGGCGCCATGATCACGCAGCCAAGCCCTTCGCGGAACGCGGCACGCATGGTTGGAGTTCCTCCGGGCGCGCCGACCGCAACGGTTCTGCGGTCCCGGTCGATCACGTAGTCACCACCACGCGGCGTGCCGACGGGTTGTCGCAGGTAAGCTAGTTCCTGCTCGAACACCTGTTCGATGGTTCGGTTGGATGTAAATAGCCCGTTGCACATCAACACGGCCTGCACACCGTGTTGGATGACATCGAAGTTCCCGCCGATTGGGTATTGGGGTGAGCGAGAAACCGTAACTTAGGTCTTGCGGCGCTAGTGCGGTAGCAGTGACATCGTGGCGTGTGGCGTCCCTCGAGCCCGCGCTCGAGGCGGTCATCCCTAACGCACCTCGAACCGGATCCCCACTCGCTTCAAGTAATTCTGTTCCCGCTCGAGGTCCTCTCCGGTCAGCGGATGGGTCTCGAGCCAACCCTTGGGGAACTCGAGTTTTAGTGTTTCCGAGCCAGCCTCCCACCTGATGTTGGGGACCTCGTCCTGCTGCCTCGAGCGATGCAGCAACACTGCCATTCGCAAGAGGACGCAGGTGTAAGTCACTGGTCGCGCGAGCCGCGGAGGTAGTTTTGCCACTGTCCGGGATGTGAGCTTGCGGCGGTGACCGAAGATGAGAGCGGAGAGTATGAGTTGCTCTTCTCGCGAGAAACCGTTGAGCGTCGAATGCTGTGCCAGATACGCGCCATGTCGGTGATAGTCGGTATGTGCGATCGCCAACCCAACTTCGTGGAGCTGCGCTGCCCACCCGAGCAAGTCGCGCATCGCGTCGGTGAGTTCCCATGCTCCCGCTACCTGGGCAAAACCCCGCAGGGCCATGCTGCGTACCCGGGTGGCCTGCGCCAGATCAACGCCGTAACGCGTCGCCAAGGCCGCCACGCTCGCTTCCCTCGGATCGGAGCGTTGGACACGACCGATGAGATCGTACAGCGCACCCTCGCGCAGAGCATAGTCCGAGACACTCATCTGCGCTATCTCGAGATTCCGCAGGCAGGCCGACAGCACGGCTACTCCTCCCGGAAACACTGCGCTGCGCTCATCTGACAGTCCCGGCAAACCTGAGCGCGACACCTTTCCTCCCTCTATTAGGGATTGACGGACCTTTTTCAGAGCAGGTCGTGTGATGCCGCTATCAGTCCACCCGGACTCGTGCAACACCTGGGCAATTGCGCGGTTCGTTCCCGACGAGCCAACTACTTCCTCCCATCCAGCTCCCTTGTATGTGTCGCGAATGGGTCTCAACTCCAGTGCAACCGCCGTTTCGGCTGCCTTGAATCTCGAGCGAGTGATCTTGCCATTGGGGAAGTGTTGCTCGCTTACACTGACGCATCCCACGGCGACCGTGTCCATGATTTCGGCTTGGTCTCCGACTCCGACTATGAGTTCGGTGCTCCCGCCGCCAATGTCTATGATCAGCCGGCGCACTCCAGTCAATGGCAGATCCCGAGTGACGCCCAGATGAATCAAACGGGCTTCTTCGTGTCCGGAGATGATCTCGATCGAGTGGCCGAGCGATGTCTCTGCCACCAACAGGAAGGGTCGAGGATCACGCATGCGCCTCAGGGTGTTGGTGGCCAACGCCCTGACATGGTCGCCCGGGATGCCGCTCAGCCGCTCTCCGAAGCGAGCAAGGCATTCAAGAGCGCGGTCGCGTGCGTCATCGACCAGCTTCCCATCATCGTCCAGACCCGAGGCGAGTCGCACCATCTCCCGAAGGCGGTCGATGACCTGGAGCTGTCCGTGTTCGAACCGAGCTACGATCAGATGGAAGCTGTTCGAGCCGATATCGACAGCCGCGAACAGGTGGTTATCCAACGCGTCACCAGGGATCGACGCGGCTGCGGCTGACGCCGCTGGTGGGCCGGCACCGTTAGCAATCATCGTGCTTTGGGTAGCTCCGATTTGAGAGGTGGTCTCGCACTAATATGCATGCGAGTCATACTCTTTCCCGCGGAATCACCCCGGTCTAGTCAAACCAGTCCGTGGCAACAAGGTAATTCACTTTATTCGTTGGGGAAGGCACGGAATTGGGACTGGTGCCGTAGCCTAGCGCAGTCTTTCAGTCCGTCTGTTGTTCCCACTGGCACTCCTTGCCGCAGCATCCACAATCCATCATGATTCGATGAAGGCCCGATACGTCGTCGCTTCGCTTCCGATCTCATGACGAATCACAACTGACGGTAACAATGGATACTTCATCCCTGGTAATCCTGTTGTTGGTAACTTTCGCAGGAGGAATCCTCGGCAGTCTTGGCATATCGACACTGCTGCGTTCCCAGCGAGGTCGCTTGATCGTAGTCGGGTGGAAGTGGAGGGGGATGACGCTGTATTCGTCCTCCATCGCGGTAGTAGTGGTAGTCATCGTTGCCTGGGTGTATTACGCCGCAATCCGGGACCTCGGTGCAGGTGGATCATTCGGCTCGCCGGTGCTGTTTTTCGTGTTCGGCATTGCCGCAGGCCTGCCGTTTACGCTGGCGACAGTAGTTACCGTGCGGCGCCAGGCGAGGATGGCTGAGGAGCGGGCGCGCAAGAGGAAGGAGAAACCTGCGTCCCGGCAGGAGCGGCGCGAATTCGCCAGTAAGCTCGAAAAGCAGTTGCAGGAGTATTCTAACGAGCTAAAGGGTGCGAAGGTGAGAATCCAAGGTGACAGAGGCACCGTGATGACAATTCACGGCAACGTGAGCCGGGAGCAGGCCGAGAAACTGGTGCATGTGTTGCGGGGGGACCTGCGGGACCTTGGGATTGAGCGCGTGGAGAGTGGAGACGTCGCGAAGAACTGGTGGGTTAGGGTGGCAGGTGCAGCAACTGATCAGACTCTCGAGTAGAACGAGTCACCCACGCCGGGGCGGTGCCGTCGGCCGTCGCAGGAGCCATACGATTACCGCGAGCAAAGTGGCACCCATCACCAACCTCGCCCATGGCGCGTCCACGAAGAATACGAGTGACGAGCCACCCATTAGCACGATTAGCGTCACCGCCGACACTTTTGCGCCGAGTGGGATGCTACGTGTCGCTCGCCACTCCCTGATCGTGGGGCCGAAGGCGCGGGTGGAGATCAGCCAGCGGTAGAAACGCGGTGAAGAACGTGCGAAACAGGCGGCAGCAACTATCAGTAAAGGCGTCGTAGGCAGTACCGGAAGAACTGCGCCGATTGCCGCAAGCCCCACAAAGGCGAAGCCACACGCCACCAGCACCCAACGAACAGGCCCACTAGTGAGGGGCGGTGCGTCGGCGACGTCGGGCTCGTGCTGCGGCAGGTTTTCAGGGGGCGTGTGCGCCATATGTGGCTGTGATAGATACAGTAACGACCTTGACAAGCGAAGAGATGCGCTGCGGAGCGCTGACCCTGGCAGATCTACCAGTGGAGCTCCACCACGTCACCTTCCTGCAAGACATGAACTTCTTTGACCGACTGGCCGTCGAACGCGCTGGGACCCCAGACGCGGGCGAACTTGAATCCCTCCGCTATGTCCTTGTGAATGGTCTGAGCCAGATCTCCCACCGTTGATCCCCTGGCAAGAGTGAACGGGCGGTCGCGATCCGGATCCTTTCGCGGTTCCTTGGTATAGATCCGGATGATATCCAGGGCGTCGAACGTGTACTTGCCCAATTCGTCCAATCCAGTTCCCGTTGCCGTCGACACGGCGACCGTGCGCCAGGGCGCATCCAGGAGTGTTTGCAGTGCCTCCAGATCTCCCTCGGAACCGTCTCGGTCCATTCCGGTGACCACCATTAGGGCGGGTTTGTGCAGCCATCCGGGTCGGGGCTCCTGCGGTGCTTTCTGTCCAGCAGGATACAATCCAACGGCTTTTTCCTCGAGCAACCGTGTCACCAGGTCCAGGCTGGCGAGCGGTCGGTCAATAGGTACCACTAGCCAGGCCAGATTTGCAGCCCGGACAACATCATATAGCCAGGGCTCGACGTGCTCTTCGCAGAGGGGGGGCAGGTCCACTAGCTGAAAGGCAACGTCCTCGTAAGGCATCATCCCGGGTACGGCGTCTCTAGTTGTGAGCGGGTAATCGGCAACCTCGGGTTGGGCGTGTGTGAGTGATGCGACGAGGCTCGATTTTCCGGCGTTCGGGGGACCGATGAGAGCCACCTGGCCCGCTCCTTCTTTTGGGATTTTGTGACTGTGTCCTCGTGAGGCTCCTTTCTTCTTTGGTTCGCGTCTGAGCTTCGAGAGACGTGAACGCAGATCGGCTTGCAGCTTGTCTGTTCCCTTGTGCTTCGGGATGACTCGAAGCATTTCCTCCAGCCCGGCGATCTTTTCCTCCCGCGTCACCGCGTTTCTGAACCGGGCCTCTGCTTCCCTGTACGCAGGCGTGAGGTTGGCAGGCATCAGTGGGCTCCAGTGCGGGCCACATCCTTTCGTAAGCTCATCCTGAAACTTAGCATGTCATGTAGGATGTGACTTTGCAAGATGAGCTCGGTCGGATGCTGTGGACCCCGGTCTTGGTACGCGGCCCTTCACAAACCTTCGGCATAACAAGAGGAGTCTCTGAATGACGTTCCGATGTGTTCTCGCCATAGCCCTTTTCTTGACTGGCTGTGGCAGTGGTGCCGATGATGTCGATCTCTATTACCCGCCACCAGATTCGTGGGAGACGCGAACACCTGCAGAGCTGGGAATGAGTGCCACCGACCTGCAAGCCGCTGTCGACTATGCCAAAGCGCATCTCACAACGCAGATTCCGGAGGACCCCGGCGTTTATCTGACTGAACGATTTAGCGGAATACCACATCAGGAGATCGTGGGGCCAACGGCGCCGCGAGGAGGGGCTAACGGTATAGTGGTAAAGAATGGCTACATCGTGGCAGAGTGGGGTGACACGGACCGGGAGGACATGACCTTCTCAGTGACCAAGAGCTATCTGTCGACCGTCGCTGGCGTCGCGTGGGACGATGGGTTGATTCGAGATCTCGATGATCACATCGGCGACTACGTTACCGACGAGACCTTTGGCTCTGAACACAATGCATCCATAACTTGGCACAACTTGCTTCAGCAAACGAGCGAGTGGGAGGGCACGCTGTGGGACAAGCCTGACATTGCGGATCGGCGTGAAGGAATCGACCGCGAGTTACATGCACCAGGCACCTTTTGGGAGTACAACGACGTACGGGTCAATCTGATGGCGTACGCGTTACTCCACCTCTTTCGCCGCCCTCTTCCCGATGTGTTGATGGAGCGGATCATGGATCCGATAGGCGCCTCCCCCGATTGGCGCTGGCACGGGTACGAGACATCGTGGACGGAGATCGACGGCCGGCGAATACAGTCGGTGAGTGGAGGTGGGCACTGGGGTGGTGGCCTGTTCATTGACACGCGCGATCACGCACGCTTTGGGTTGCTCGCGCTCCGTATGGGCCGCTGGCGGAACGTGCAGCTAGTGTCGGAAGAGTGGTTCGAGCGGGCAACCACGCCCGCGGGGGTAAAGCCCAATTACGGCTACATGTGGTGGCTCAACACAGGGCAGGAACTGTTTCCCGCAGCTCCCGAGTCAGCGTTCTTCGCCCTCGGCGCCGGCTCAACCAATGTGATCTACGTCGATAGAGAGCACAATTTGGTGACCGTGACACGCTGGGTGGATGGCGGAGAACACGTCAATGAGTTCATGCGGCTCGTATTGGAATCGGTCGGTGATCAACCTTGATCACGCGCTCTCCTTGATGAAGGTTCCGGCACTGAGCTCCGCGTAGGCTTCCCGCAGCTCTTCTTGAGTGTTCATGACGATGGGGCCACGCCAGGCAACCGGCTCCTCGAGCGGCTTTCCGGACACCAACAGGAACCGTATCCCCGTCTCTCCCGCATGAACGGTCACTTCGTCGCCTCTATCGAACAGCACCAGGGACCGATTCCCGGTTTCCCTTACCACCGGTCCGTCATCCGGACCAACTCGTTCTGTGAGAACTCCCATTGGGTCTGAAGCGTCGCGGAACGTGCCCGCTCCCTCGAATACATAGGCAAACGCATGGCGCGAGGTTTCGACGGGCAGCTGCTTGCGTTGGTTGGGTGGGACCCAAACATCGAGATAGCGTGGATCTGCGGCGATGCCATCGACTGGCCCGGTCTCACCCCAGAAACTGCCACAGATAACCCTCACCCGCGTTCCGTCGTCGTCGATGACCTCAGGTATGTCGCCCGACAGCACGTCTTGGTAGCGAGGGCTCGCCATCTTGAGTGAGGAGGGGAGGTTGGCCCACAGCTGAAACCCGTGCATTCGGCCTTGCTGGTCTCCCTGGGGCATTTCCTGATGAAGAATGCCGCTACCGGCTGTCATCCACTGCACGTCTCCGGCGCCCAGAGTGCCTTCGTTCCCGAGACTGTCGCCGTGGCTGACGTTGCCTGCCAGAACGTAGGTGATGGTCTCTATGCCTCTGTGCGGGTGCCACGGGAACCCTGCCAGATAATCAGCTGGATTCTCGTTGCGGAAGTCGTCTAGTAGTAGGAAAGGATCGAAGTCGCTGGTGTCTCCGAACCCGAAGGCGCGGCGCAGCCGGACTCCGGCCCCCTCCAGAGTCGGCTGGGCTTCGACGATTCGCTTGATCGGTCTTATCGACATCGTGTCTCCAGGAAGCTTGCGCGCTCGAGGTGTCGCCTTGAGAACACCTCCGATACCTGCTGAGTTCCGCGGCCATCCGATCTGGCCGCGCCGGTGCAACAACCACAACTCAGTCGGGTGCTGCTACAGCCGCCTTTCTCAAGGCATCCAAGATCGTCTCGTGGGAATGCGCGGGAGCGCCGCCTTGGGCCTGACCTGCGTTGCCTCCACCGCGCCCGCCAAGTGACTTCGCGGCGCTGCTCAGAACCGCAGCCGCGTCAATTTGCATCATGTCCTCGCTCCGCTGGCACACCAGGCGGGTTCCCTTTGCATCGGAAACCGCCAACAGGGTCAGCGTCAGTGGGCGGGAGCTCAAGAGCGAGCCGATGGCACGCGCTTGCTCGAAGGTACGATCTTCCAGGTGCATGACGATACGCCGGACACCGTCCTCCTCACGAGCGTCCCTCCAGAGACGCTCGGCCTCGAAAGCAGCCAGCTCGCCCTGTGTGGCCTTCAACGAGCGACGGGCTTCCTTGTTTTCGTCCCTGAGGCGGGCTATGGCATCACCCAACTCATCGGGGCCAACGGACAGCTCCGCACTCGCCTGCTGAACGTCGCGTAACACTCGCTGATAGTCTCGCAGGGCCCTTCCGC
>JARRLJ010000061.1:0-8374 GCA_037387025.1 Gemmatimonadales bacterium | reverse complement strand
GGTGCTGGGTGTGCTCGGTCTGGTCAGCTTCGGATTCCTGCTGTTTGTCATTTACACCTCCAATCCTTTCACCCGAATTCTTCCGGCGGCCGCGGAAGGCATGGATCTGAACCCGCTGCTGCAGGACCCCGGCCTCATCGTTCATCCGCCCATGCTCTACATGGGCTATGTCGGATTCTCGGTAGCCTTCGCTTTCGCCGTGGCGGCCATGCTGAGCGGCCGGCTCGACTCGGCCTGGGCGAGATGGACGCGGCCATGGACCACCGTTGCCTGGCTGTTCCTCACCATCGGCATCGCGCTCGGTAGTTGGTGGGCCTACTACGAGCTGGGTTGGGGCGGTTGGTGGTTCTGGGATCCGGTCGAAAATGCCTCATTCATGCCGTGGCTGGTGGGCACCGCGTTGATTCATTCCCTTGCCGCCACCGAAAACCGGGGCGTGTTCAAGGCGTGGACCGTTCTGCTTGCCGTGTTCGCATTCTCGCTCTCGCTGCTTGGCACGTTTCTGGTTCGCTCCGGCGTACTCACCTCGGTGCACGCCTTCGCCACCGACCCGGCGCGCGGCGTGTTCATTCTCGGTTTTCTCGCCGTGGTCATTGGCGGCTCCCTGGCGCTGTACGCCTGGCGAGCGCCGACGATACGCTCCCATGTTCGCTTCGAACTCGTATCGAGGGAAACCTTCTTGCTGTTGAACAACGCGCTCCTGGTGGTGGCCGCCGCCATGGTCATGCTGGGCACCCTCTACCCACTGGTGCTCGACGCCCTGGGTTTGGGCAAGATCTCCGTGGGACCGCCGTATTTCAACACGATGTTTTTTCCGCTGACCTTGCCGCTGGCCCTGCTCGTCGGGATCGGCTCTTTGAGCAAATGGAAGAAAGACAATGTGCTCGAACTGGTCAAACGCCTGCGCTGGATGCTGATCGGCAGCATCGTCCTCGGCGCACTGCTGCCCTTCGCCATGCATACCGGGTTCAACTGGATGGCAGCGGGGGGATTGATGGTGGCCCTGTGGGTGTTCTCCAGCGTTGCCTTCGGTGTCTACCAACGCGTTGCCAACAAGCACGATAAACTCGCCGCCCTCGCCAGCCTGCCGCGGGGCTTCTGGGGCATGAACATCGCCCACTTCGGTATCGGGGTGTTCGTGGTTGGCGTGACCCTGACCAACGTTTACAGCGTCGAGGACGACATCAGCGTCGCCCCGGAAGACACGCACCGCGCGGCCGGCTTCGACTTCGTCTTCAAGGGCGTCGAACTGGTCAACGGCCCCAATTACACCGCGAACCGCGGACGGGTCGAAGTCTTCAAGGGCGGTGAGCATGTGTTAACACTCACTCCCGAGAAGCGCATCTATCGCGTTCAGACCAATCCCATGACGGAAGCAGCCATCGACGCGGGACTCACCCGGGACCTGTACGTCTCGCTCGGAGATCCGGTGGACAGCCAAGGAGGCTGGACCCTGCGCATCTATTACAAGTCTTTTATCCGCTGGATCTGGATGGGCGCCCTGTTCATGGCCATCGGCGGGGTCCTGGCCGCGAGTGATCGACGCTACCGGGCCGTACAGCGTGAAACAGCGTTGACCCCGGCCGAAATCAATCAAGGCGCGACGACGTGAAAGGCAAACTGAAATTCTGGCTGCCCGCAGGGATATTCGTGGTTTTGACCGTGGTGCTCGGTATCGGCCTGACCCTGGACCCGCGGGAAGTCCCTTCGCCCCTGATCGACGAACCGGCCCCGCCGTTTCAACTCTCCCGCCTGTCAGACCCCGCTACCAGCTTCGCCCCAGCCGACATGCGAGGCAAGGTGTGGGTGCTCAACGTCTGGGCTTCATGGTGCGTCTCCTGCCGGGCCGAGCACGAGGTGCTGAAGGTGCTCGCTGCCGAAAAACTGGTCCCCATCGTGGGCCTGAATTACAAGGACCGGCCGCAAGACGCCCGTCAATGGCTGGACAGGCTCGGCGATCCCTACGAGCTATCGGTGATGGACAACGACGGACGCGCCGGCATCGACTGGGGCGTGTACGGCGTACCAGAAACCTTCATCATCGATCAGCAAGGCACGATCCGCTACAAGCACATCGGCCCCGTGGACCTACCCGCGCTCACCCAGGTGTTGATACCCAAGATCAAGACGCTGACCCAGGAAGCGTCACGAAGCTCCGTCCGGCGGTCCTGATGCGCACATACATGCCAGCCCTCGCCCTGGTTCTCTTTCTTGTGGCGAGTTTCGACGCCCACGCGGTCATCGAGGTGAGAAACTTCGACGACCCGGCCAAGCAGGAGTTGTACGAGGAGATCATTAATGAGTTGCGCTGCCTGGTTTGCCAGAACCAGAACCTCGCGGCGTCAAACGCTGCTCTCGCCAAAGACCTCCGCCGCCAGGCTTACGAGATGATCCAAGAGGGTGCCGACAAAAGCCAAATCCGCGACTATATGACGGCCCGCTACGGCGACTTCGTCCTTTACCGTCCACCGGTCAAGGCCACCACGCTGGCGCTTTGGATCGGACCTATCGTATTGCTGGTCGTTGGCATTGCCATCGTCGTGCTCGTGGCCCGGCGCCGCGGCACTGTAGAAGAGCTGCCCGAAGAAGAGCGGCAGCAGGCCCGCAAGCTCCTGGAGGACTGAGGCATGGGTTTCTTCATCGGGGCAACCCTGTTGCTGCTGACGTCCCTCGCACTGGTGGCCTATCCGTTGCTGCGGAACATCGACCGCCGCCCGCAAAACCGTCACCAAGATAACATCACCGTGGGCCGCGAGCGACTGGCGGAACTCAAACGCAGAAAGAACGAGGGCGAGATCAGCGAAGCGGAATACGCCGAACAGGTCAAGGACCTAGAAGCCCAACTGGCCGACGACCTTCACGCCCAGGGTAACCAGGGAAACCACGCTGAAACGGCAGGCTCGCAAAGCGGCGGACAATGGGTGGGCATCGCCGTGATGGCATTCATCCCGATCATGAGCGGCCTGCTCTACCTCACACTGGGACAACCACGCGCCCTCCTCGAGGATGCCCGAATTGCCTCGAGCCAGGTAGCAGCGGGGGACGAGCACGAAGTCGACATCAATGCCATGGTGACGCGACTCGCGGAAAAGCTGAAGACCAATCCCGATGATCCCGAAGGCTGGTTCATGCTGGGGCGCAGCTACATGGTGTTGAACCGGCACCAGGAAGCCGCCGATGCATTCGGCCGCCTGCGCGCACTGGTCGGCGATGTCCCGGATGTACTCGTACGGGAAGCCGATGCCATGGCCATGACCCAGGGTGGGGCTCTAGCCGGCGAACCGAAACGTCTGGTCGAACGAGCCCTGCAACAAAACCCGAACCACCCCCAGGCTTTGTGGATGGCCGCCACCGCTGCCTACCAGGCCGGCGATTATCAGACAGCCTCGGACCTCTACACCAAAGTTGAACCCCTGCTCGAGGGGCCATCCCAGCAACAAGTCAAAGGCATGATCCAGCAACTGGCTCAAAAGGGTTTTGGGTCGGACTCGACGGCAGTCGCCGCCGCTCAACAATCGGATGAATCACCAGTTTCCCTGCAAGTGAACGTCGCACTCGACCCAACCCTGCAAGCCAAAGCCGCCCCCCAGGACACCGTATTTATCTTTGCCAAAGCCGTAAACGGCCCTCCCATGCCGCTGGCCGTGGTAAGAAGGACCGTCTCTGATCTCCCCCTAACGGTCACCCTGGACGACACGCAGGCCATGACCCCCCAGCTCAAACTCTCCAGCTTCGACAAGGTCACCGTCGGCGCAAGAATTTCCACCACCGGAAATGCCATCACTCAACCGGGCGACCTCCAGGGCGAATCTCCACCCATCTCGAACACGACAGAAACCATCGACGTCACGATAGATAAAGTGGCTCCCTAAGATAAAGGTCGTCGGTCACTCCTGCTCTATCGTTTGCTTTACTGCAGTTACATCCTCAACGTACTTCAGGCAACGCCAAAGGTTGGTCTCGCTGCTTAAGGCCTACTTCCCGGCATCATCCGCCAGATGTTTGAACAGTTGATCCGCGCGCCGGGCAAGCAGCTCTTGACCATCACGCTGCGACCAGTCGTAAATTCCTTTGCCCGTCTTCAATCCGAAGTGACCGTCTTTGACCAGCGCGGTTACCGCTTCAGGTGGCTTTTTGTCGGTATTGAGGTCGGGAAACAGGAACTCGGCAAACATGTGAATAATATCCAGCCCACCAAGTTCAGCCGACTCGATCGGCCCGGTAACGGAGTACCTGCGACCCAACGTCAACCGCATTGAATCATCGATAGCCTGAGCCGATGCAACGCCATTCGCCCACATAGACCAAGCTTCCCGAATAATAGCGAATTGCAAACGATTCACGATGAATCCATCAACCTCCTTTTCCATCAGAGCGGGTGTCTGACCAACCGAGGTCAATAGACGGCTGGTCCAGTCGACGACCTCGGGCGAGGTTTTCGCACCCCCGCACACTTCCACCAAGGGCATGAGCTGTGCCGGGTAGATAAAATGCGCGGCGACGGCCCGTTCCGGGTGAACCATGCGGTCTACCATCAGACTGATTGGCTGACCGGATGTTGAGGCGATCACGATATCCTCAGCGCAAATCCCATCGAGTTTGCCGAAAACCTCCAACTGCAACTCACGTACTGCCGGTACGGCCTCTATAACCACGTCGGCATCTGCGGCCGCGCCGTAATCCGTCGTCGTTGATATTCTCCGAAGCCCCTCATCGGATTCCACCTGTTCAATCAGTCCTCTGTCCACGAAGGCCTGGAAATTCTTTCCGATGGTGTCAGTAGCGCGTGACAAGCTATCGGGATTCCTTCCGATCAGTGTCACGTTCTTTCCGGCGCGGGCAAATACCTGGGAGATACCCTGCCCCATGAGGCCGTTGCCAACAATCGCAACGGTGTCAACAGATTCAATTGGTTTCAATGAGTCGTGCTCCAATGCTTCCACAACTGTGAGAGGAGGCAGCTAAGGACCCGAAGCGGAAAATCAAGAACTGGTCGTTCGGGTGCCGAAAAGTTGCCCAGACGAAAACTGCAAAGCCCGGCGATGGACTCGAAAAATTGGAGTCGAAGCTAACCCGGGAGTTTCGTGTAATACGTGAGAACTTCGGAACGAACGCCCTCAGCACCCACCTTGATCAACCCGCTGCCCTTGATGTCGGTACCCGGCACCGTCCACCATGCCCACGCTGTTATCTCCCCGTCGTTCTCCTGGGTAACAACCTCGGTAAGTTCCAAAAAGGGCTCGGGAAGCTCGCCATTCAGCAGCGAACGTACGGCCTCCTTCATACCGGCGAGATATTCGGAGAATTCGTCTTTTTTGATCTTTCCGGCATTGGGATCATCAAGTACGTATTCATCCGATAGAGAATTCAGAAGCGTGTTCTCGTCTCCCTTGGTCCAGCCCTCCGCATACATTCCCAGGTAGTCGGCAGCACTCATGTCTCACCCCCCGGTTTCTGATTCGGTTAGTTGAAAAACTCTCAAGAGCAAATAATTATGGTTGATGCGCCGACGCCCCGCAACCCAAAACGTAACTGTGCATCGGATGCAGACCGGAAATATGGGTGACGCATGTCTCTAGCCTCCGTTAAACTCACGACAGAACGATCCTTTTATCTTTGGTTATGTCTGACGTTGTCGCTCATTGGTTGGAAACGCTTGGACTGGGACAATACGCGGAGGCATTCAGAAAAAATGCCATCGAGCCAGAGCACCTCCGGGACTTGAATCACGACACCCTGAAGGAAATCGGTGTTCATGCGGTCGGCCACCGCATCACCATCCTGAAAGCTGCTACCGAGCTACCGCCGACCTCCAGTCGATATTCATCGACAGAGCCTCGTACCAGCAAAGTGCTGTCTTCGACAGGTGACGCCGAGCGACGTCAACTCACCGTCATGTTCTGTGACCTCGTAGGGTCAACCGAACTCTCGCAACGCCTCGATCCTGAAGAACTGGGTTTCATCAATCGAGCGTTCCAAGATAGCTGCGCGGGAGCGATCCAACGATTCGAAGGTTATGTTGCGCGTTACATGGGCGATGGCCTGCTGGCTTATTTTGGTTACCCCCAGGCGCATGAAGATGACGCCGAGCGATCCGTCCGGGCAGGTCTTTCCGTGATCGGTGAAGTAGAGAAGCTCAATAACACCTTGGAATTGGAGTTCCACACAAAGCTGCAGGTGCGGGTCGGCATTGCGACCGGTCCGGTGGTCGTCGGTGACCTAATTGGCGACGGCCCCTCCCAGGAGAGCACCGTCGTTGGAGAAACTCCCAATCTAGCGGCGCGATTGCAGGCGCAGGCAAGTCCAAACACCGTGGCTGTAGCTCCGTCAACAAAACAGTTATTAGGGAATTTGTTCGACTACGTTGATTGCGGGGAGCAAAAATTGAAAGGAGTGAGCGAGCCGATCCGGGTATGGTTGGTCAGAGACGAAGTCGCGGTTGAAAGCCGCTGTGAGGCACTGCATTCGGGAACTCTCACGCCACTGGTCGGAAGACAGCAAGAGCTCGCCCTACTGCTGGATCGTTGGCAGCAAGCGAAGGAAGGCGATGGCCAGGTAGTTCTACTGTCGGGTGAAGCAGGCATCGGAAAGTCGCGAGTGGCACAAACGTTGCTTGAACAAATCACTTCAGATGAAGCCATCCGACTGCGTTATCAGTGCTCTCCATATCATACAAGTAGCGTGCTGCACCCGTTTATCCGAGAACTCGAATGGGCAGCACATATCGAGCGTACGGAACAACCGGGCGTCAAGTTGGACAAGCTCGAAGCGTTGCTCGCTCAGTCGTCACGGAATGTCGACGAAGTGATGCCGGTGTTCGCGGCCCTGCTGTCCATTCCCACCGAGGGCCGCTATCCAACGATAAACATGCCGCCGGAGCAACAGAGGGACAAAACTGAGGATGTGCATTGGGCAGACCCAACCTCGATGGAGTTGTTGCGCTTGATGATCGAGGAAGCACAGGACAATCGAGTACTGCTGCTGATCACGTTTCGCCCCGAATTTGTCGTACCCTGGAGCGGATACACCCACACTACAATGCTCACCCTCAATCGGTTCGGTAAGGCTCGGGTTGCCGCCATGGTGGAAAACGTAACTGATGGAAAGCGTTTACCCGACGAAGTACGCGAACAGATCGTTGAGAGAACTGACGGAGTACCGCTGTTTGTGGAGGAGCTGACCAAGACAGTTCTGGAATCCGACCTGATCGAAGATCGGGGCGACCATTACGCTCTGACGGGGCCATTACCTCCATTGGCCATTCCGAGCACGCTGCAGGATTCATTGATGGCCCGCCTCGATAGGTTGGTGTCGGTGAAGGAAACAGCACAGATCGCCGCTCTGCTTGGGCGCGAGTTCAGCTACAAACTCTTATCTAGAGTTTCGCCGCTGTCTGAAGACGTGCTCATTGACGCGCTGACCCAGCTCTCTGACGCAGGATTGGTGTTTGCAAGGGGTACACCTCCAAACGCTACTTACAGTTTCAAGCACGTCATGGTGCAGGATGCGGCTTACGAGAGCTTACTCAAGAGCAAGCGCCGGGAACTTCATGCGAGCGTTGCCGCAACACTGGAGCAAGAAGATACCGAACCGGAGATACTTGCGTACCACTACAGCGAAGCAGGTCTCACGGAGCCGGCGGTCACCTATTGGTTGAAGGCAGGCCAACGGGCCTCGGAGCACTCGGCGTACCTGGAGGCACTCACCCATTTGCAAAAGGGCTTGGGGTTACTGAAATCGCTCCCCGAGTCTTCCGAAAAAAGTTTGCGTGAGCTTGAGCTGCAGCTCGCGTTGGGCCCTGCTCTGATGGCGATCAAGGGGTATGCTGCGCCGGAAGTTGAGCCGGTATACGTCCGCGCAAGGGAACTTAGTCAACAAGTTGGCCAACCACTCCAGTCGTTTGCAGCGACTTGGGGTCTATGGTTGCACTACCAACAAGGAGGTCAGCTCAGACGGGCGCGCGAGCTGACCGAAGACGTGCTGACCATTACCGAAGATCAGGATGACAAAGCCCTGCGCCTGCAGGCACATCATGCGGCGTGGGCAACCTTTCACCGGCTGGGGGAACTTACTACCTCTCGAGACCACGCGGAACAAGGGACTCGTCTCTACGACACAAAACAGCACGTTTTTCACATCCACCTCTACGGCGGACACGACCCCGGCGTGTGTGCCCAGATCCATGCCGGCATCGTACTTTGGTGCCTGGGGTTTCCCGATCGTGCCCTGGACCGGGAGTTGGATGCACTGGCCCTCAGCGAGCAACTAGCCCATCCGTTGAGTCGGATCGATGCCCTGTTTGGGGCCGCAAGGGTTCATCTGTTTCGCGGGGAATACCGTCTGGCGCGTGTCCGCGCAATAGTGATGATTTCCC